>JAYVNU010000056.1:0-6932 GCA_043758345.1 Lacisediminihabitans sp. | reverse complement strand
AGACGAGCGTCATCCAGAAGCTCGCGGGTAAGACCGTGCCCGTGGTTGTGTTGCGCAACGGCAAGCAGCTCACGCTGACCGCGACGCCGGCCGCGTCGGAGCGCTACGTTCTCGACTCGCAGGGCAAGGTCGCCGTCGACTCCTCTGGCAAGAAGATCACCCAGGATGTCGGGTTCATGGGAATCGGCCCGGCGCCCGAGATCGCCCGGCAGCCGCTTACCGCCGTGATTCCGTCCCTCGGCCAAAACATCGCCGGGGACTTCCAGATCATCGCGAATTTCCCGCAGCGTATTGCCGAGGTCGCCCAGGCGGCCTTCACCACGCAGGCCCGTGATCCGAACGGCCCGGTCGGTGTCGTCGGAGTCGGGCGGATGGCCGGGGAGATCGCGAGCACGACCGCCGTCCCGTGGGCCGAACGGCTCTCGTTCCTTCTCAGCCTCGTCGCCTCGCTCAACGTCGCTCTCTTCGCGTTCAACATGATCCCCCTGCTCCCGCTCGACGGCGGGCACATCATCGGGGCGGTCTGGGAGGGTGTTCGCCGATTCTTCGCCAAGCTGTTCAAGCGTCGTGACCCCGGACCGGTCGATATCGCACGACTCGTTCCCCTCACTTTCGTGGTGGTCATCGTGTTGGGAGCGACGAGCCTGCTGCTGGTCTACGCCGACATCGTCAAGCCGATCCAGCTCCAGTAGGGCATCCTCAGCGGTCGCTCAGCTTCAGCCGGGTTCGCCGTTTCGCCGCGTAGCATTGTCGTATGGCTGCTACCAACCTCGGGATGCCGACCGCACCCGAAACACTCGCCCCCCGCCGCAAGACCCGTCAGATCCACGTCGGGAAGGTCGGTGTCGGAAGCGAATCGCAGGTCAGCGTGCAGTCGATGACAACGACCCAGACCACCAACATCGACGCGACGCTCCAGCAGATCGCCGAACTTACGGCCACCGGCTGCGACATCGTGCGTGTCGCCGTTCCACACCAGGACGACGCGGATGTGCTGCACATCATCGCGTCCAAGAGTCAGCTTCCGATTATCGCTGACATCCACTTCCAACCCAAGTACGTCTTCACGGCGATCGATGCCGGCGTCGGGGCAGTGCGCGTCAACCCGGGCAACATCCGCAAGTTCGACGACCAGGTCGGCAAGATCGCTGCAGCAGCGAAGGCCGCCGGGGTCAGCATCCGCATCGGAGTCAACGCGGGATCATTGGAACCCAGCATTCTGCAGAAGTACGGAAAGGCCACACCGGAGGCCCTCGTCGAGAGTGCCGTCTGGGAGGCGAGCCTGTTCGAAGAGCACGATTTCCATGACTTCAAGATCTCGGTGAAGCACAACAACCCCGTCACCATGGTCAAGGCTTATCGACTGCTCGCCGAGCGCGGCGACTGGCCTCTCCACCTCGGTGTGACCGAGGCCGGCCCGGAATTCCAGGGCACCATTAAGAGCGCGACGGCCTTCGGCATCCTGCTCTCGGAGGGCATCGGCGATACGATCCGTGTCTCGCTGTCCGCGCCCCCGGTGCAAGAGGTGAAGGTCGGTCTGCAGATCCTGCAGTCGCTCGGCCTTCGTGAGCGCAAGCTTGAGATCGTCTCCTGCCCGAGCTGCGGACGCGCCCAGGTGGATGTCTACCAGCTCGCCAACGACGTCACTGCCGGCCTCGAGAAGATGACGGTCCCTCTTCGCGTCGCGGTCATGGGCTGCGTCGTCAATGGTCCGGGGGAGGCGCGTGAGGCCGACCTCGGCGTCGCGAGCGGTAACGGACGCGGTCAGATCTTCGTCAAGGGCGAGGTCATCAAAACCGTGCCGGAGGCCGACATCGTCGCGACCCTCATCGAGGAGGCGAATCGCCTCGCCGCCGAGATGCCGGCTGGCGCGGTCGGTTCACCCGAGGTCGTCACCGCCTAACCTGCCAACCGGTACGCGCCTTCGGTGCGCGAGCGAATGTCGGCTGGCATGCGGCCGGACCCTTTCGAGTCGGGACCGGGCATGCATGCAGCGCCGATAGGGTGGCAAGGTGTCAACACGCCTTTCGCAGCTCTTTGTCAAAACTCTCCGCGACGATCCGGCCGAGGCCGAGGTGGCAAGCCATCGGCTACTCGTGCGTGCCGGATATATTCGGCGCCAGGCGCCCGGGGTGTTTGCCTGGCTGCCACTCGGTTTGAAGGTTCGCAGGAAAATCGAAGCAATCATCCGCGAGGAGATGGCGAATGCCGGGGCGCAGGAAGTGCACTTTCCCGCCCTGCTTCCGCGTGAGCCGTACGAGACCACCGGTCGCTGGACAAAGTACGGCGACGGCATCTTCCGCCTGAAAGACCGCAGAGGCTCCGATTACCTGCTCGCGCCGACACACGAGGAGGTCTTCACTCTGCTGGTGAAAGACCTCTATTCCAGCTACAAAGAGCTGCCGTTGACCCTTTACCAGATCCAGGACAAGTATCGCGACGAAGCCCGGCCTCGCGCGGGCCTCCTGCGCGGGCGCGAGTTCACGATGAAAGACGCGTACTCCTTCGACTACACGGACGCCGGCCTCGACATCTCGTATCAGAAGCAGCGCGACGCCTATGAGCGGATCTTCCAGCGTCTCGGCCTCGACTACGTGATCGTCACTGCCGACTCGGGCCTCATGGGTGGGGCACGCAGCGAAGAATTCCTGCATCCGACCCCCGTCGGCGAAGATACCTTCGTGCGGAGCGCCGGTGGCTATGCGGCGAACGTCGAGGCCTTCCGCACCGAGGCACCCGCACCACGTTCCTTCGAGAAGCTCACGCCGCCAGAGGTGCTCGACACCCCGAACACCCCCACAATCCAGACGCTGGTGGATGTCGCCAACAAGAAGCACCCCCGACCCGACGGGCGTCTCTGGACCGCAGCCGACACGCTCAAGAACATCGTGTTGTCACTCACCGCGGTCGACGGCACCAAAGAGCTGGTCGTCGTCGGCCTGCCCGGCGACCGCGAGGTCGACCTCAAGCGCGCCGAGGTTGCCTTCGCCCCGGCGGAGGTCGACGCTGCCACCGCCGAACAGATCGCAGCCGTCCCGCTTCTCGTCAAGGGTTACATCGGGCCCTGGTCCGCGAACGGTGCTGTGCTCGGCGATGCGTCGAGCACGGGCATCCGGTTTCTCACCGATCCCCGTGTCTCCGAGGGTTCGGGCTGGATCACCGGGGCCAACGAGCATGGCAGGCACGTCTTTGGGCTCGTCGCCGGTCGCGATTTCGTGTCCGACGGCATCATCGAGGTAGCCGACGTGCTCGCGGGCGACCCCGCCCCCGACGGCTCGGGACCGGTCGAGCTCGCGCGCGGAATGGAGATCGCCCATGTCTTCCAGCTCGGACGCTTCTTCGCAGAGACGCTCGGACTCAAGGTGCTCGATGAGAACGGGAAACTCGTCACGGTGACGATGGGGTCGTACGGCATCGGGGTGACCCGCATTCTCGCGGTGATCGCCGAGGCCAACAACGACGCGAAAGGTATCATCTGGCCGAAGAATGTGTCGCCGTTCGACATCCACGTGATCGCGGCGACCAAGGAGCCCGAGGTTCATGCGGCCGCCGCGAAACTGGTCGACGACCTCGAGGCCAATCGTTACGACGTGCTCTTCGACGACCGGCCGAAGGTCTCGCCCGGGGTCAAGTTCGGTGACGCCGAGTTGATCGGCGTTCCGACAATCGTCATCGTCGGAAAGGGTTTCGCCGACGGCAACGTCGAGCTCTGGGACCGTCGCACCAACGAACGCACCCCGGTCGCCATCGCCGACCTGCTGCCTCTGCTGGCGTCGCGCGGGTAGCTTTTCTCGCCACCGCGTTCGCGAGACGTTGACGATGGTCGCTTCCCGCGGGCGGAAGCGACCATGTTCGACGACTCGCGCTAGCGGCGCTGTCGGATTGGTAGCTGCGCGACGTCGGGGGAGGGACAGGCTCGTCGAGCGGAATGGGCCGGGGCCGCGGCATCCACAGGCTGCTAACTTAGAGGGATACGTCGTCCGCAGGGTTTGCGCACGACGGACTAGCTAAATATGGAGGCCCTCGGTGGAGATTGATCTGAGTGTGCTGCGGCTCATGGAGCGCGAGCGCGAGATCCCCTTCGACGAACTCGTCGCGATTATCGAGCAGGCGATCCTGACCGCCTACCTCAAGCACACGGAAGCTCCGGATGCCGTGACCTCCGCCACGAGCAATGGCGGCAACGCCCCCGCGCGAGTCGAACTCGACCGCAAGAGCGGGGCCGTGCACATCTACGTTCCCGAGCTGAACGACGACGGCGAGGTGATCGGCGAATCGGAGGATGTCCCCGACGACTTCGGCCGTATCGGCGCGTTCGCCGCCAAGCAGGTCATCAATCAGCGCCTTCGCGACATCGGCGATAACAAGATCCTCGGCGAGTTCAAGGGCCGCGAGGGTGACATCGTGGCCGGCGTCATCCAGCAGGGTCCGAATCCGCGGATGGTCCACGTCGACCTCGGCACCGTCGAGGCGATCCTGCCCCCCGAGGAGCAGGTGCCCGGCGAGGTCTACTCGCACGGGTCCCGCATCCGCGTCTACGTCACCGGCGTCGCGAAAGGTCTGAAGGGGCCGCAGATCACCGTTTCCCGCACCCACCCGTCGCTCGTGCGAAAGCTGTTCGCGCTTGAGGTTCCAGAAATTGCGAGCGGCGCGGTCGAGATCGTCTCGCTCGCCCGCGAGGCTGGCCACCGCACCAAGATCGCGGTGAAGGCGAACGAGCCGGGCGTCAACGCGAAGGGTGCCTGCATCGGAGAACTGGGGCAGCGTGTTCGGGCCGTCACCGCCGAGCTCAATAACGAGAAGATCGACATCGTCGACTATAATGCGGATCTCGCCACCTTCGTCGGCAACGCACTCTCGCCCGCGAAGGTCACCTCGTCGTATGTCATCGATGCGGCGACGAAGGCCGTTCGGGCGCTGGTTCCGGACTACCAGTTGTCCCTCGCGATCGGCAAAGAGGGTCAAAACGCACGTCTGGCGGCGAAATTAACGGGCGCGAGAATCGATATCCAGCCCGACTCAATACTTGAGGATTCGTAATTCTGCTGGATATCGAGCCTCGCGCGGCAGCCGACACGCGTCAGCACGGTGACATCAACTGCGAGGGTCGCCGAAATTTCGACATGCCACCTTGTCGCTGATCGAGGTTATAGCTGACGAGTTGACCGGGGCTCGACAGGCTCGACCAGCGCAGCCAACGGCGCACCCGCGATTGGGGATACAATGAAAGCAGTAAGAACCTGTCTCGGCTGTCGCCAGCGTGTCGAAGCATCCTCTCTTGTGAGGGTGGTCGTGCACAACGGCGGTGCGACAGTGGATCCGTCCACATCGCTTCACGGTCGAGGCGCCTGGGTGCATCCCCGTCTCGCATGCATTGAATCCTCGATAAAGCGCAGGGCCTTCGGTCGTGCGCTCCACTTCGAGGGGCCGATCGATGTCGAGACACTTCGGGCTCTTGCACCCGAATCAGCATGAAAAGTCCAACCAGAATCCCTCTTTACCAGTCGGGGCGCGACAGCGCGTCCCTCTATGAACAGGCTGACAAAAATCCAATGAACACCCTCTAATGAGCACCCGCTAATGAGCGGCTCGAAATGAGTCCCGTCTACAACTAAGGCTTCCTCCTCGTCGGGAGTTGGCCCGACAAGGAGAACAGTGGCTAAACCACGCGTGCACGAGATCGCAGCAGAACTCGGCATTGACAGCAAGAAAGCCCTTGAGAAACTCAAGGAAATGGGCGAGTTCGTCAAGGGACCGTCCTCGAGTATCGAGCCTCCGGTGGCGCGCAAACTTCGCGCGGCCCTCGAGGCCGAGGGCATTAAGGCTCCGGAGAAGCCCGTTGCCGCCCCGGCTCCGAAGGCGCCGACCCCCGCGCCTGCACCCACTCCGGTACCTGTTGCGCAAACGCACGCGCCCGTGGTGGCCGCTCCGTCAGCGGCAACCCCGGCACCCACGGCGGCCTCTGCCGACGCATCCGGTATCCCGCGTCCGGGTACTGCCCGTCCGGGTAACAACCCGTTCGCCAGCGCCCAGGGGATGCAGCGTCCTGGCGCGCCGCGTCCGGGCAACAACCCCTATGCGAGCACGCAGGGCATGAATACCCGTCCGGCTGCCTCGCCGACCGGCATCCCGCGTCCGTCGGCTCCTCGCCCCGGCGCGCCCCGTCCGGGTGGCCCGGGCCAGGGCCAGCGTCCCGGTGGCTTCGGACAGCGTCCGGCAGGTGCCGGTGGTGGATTCCGTCCAGGCGCGCCCCGTCCGGCCGGTGCCGGTGGCGGATTCCGTCCGGGTGGCGCTCCTGCCGGAGCTCCCGGCTCGAACTTCGGACCGAATCGTCCTGCGGGCGGCGGCGGCGCAGGTCGTGGTCGTGGACCCGGCGGCGGAACAGCCGGAGCATTCGGTCGCGGTGGCGGCAAGTCGAAGGCTCGCAAGTCGAAGCGTACGAAGAGGGCAGAATTCGAACTGCGCGAAGCCCCGTCGCTCGGCGGCGTCAGCGTTCCGCGTGGTGATGGGTCGACCGTCGTGCGTATGCGCCGTGGGGCATCCATCACCGACTTCGCCGACAAGATCGACACGAGTCCCGGCAACCTGGTGACCGTGCTGTTCCACCTCGGCCAGATGGCGACCGCGACGGAGTCCCTCGACGAGGCGACCTTCGACATCCTCGGTGAGGAGCTCGGTTTCAAGATCGAGATGGTCTCGCCAGAGGATGAGGACCGCGAGCTTCTCAGTGGATTCGACATCGACCTCGACCAGGAACTGGACGATGAGACGGATGAAGATCTCGAGATCCGTCCCCCCGTCGTCACGGTCATGGGTCACGTCGACCACGGAAAGACCCGTCTTCTCGACGCGATCCGCAACGCGAACGTGGTCGCCGGTGAAGCTGGCGGGATCACGCAGCATATCGGTGCCTATCAGGTCATCACCGAGCA
>JAYVNU010000055.1:0-20231 GCA_043758345.1 Lacisediminihabitans sp. | reverse complement strand
CCGACCACCCCATTGGAGATCCTCATGAACACCCTTTCTGGGGATCACGGTTTCATTCCTGCAGAAACAAATCCATTCGTGTGGTCAAGACTGTGCTTTCTGAGAGTCGAGGCATGCGGCCTGTCGCTCTTCCCGATTCAGGACTACGTCCTTAGAGTCGAACGGTCATGATTCGGTTCGATCAAATAACCAAGCTCTACAAGGGGAACGCGCGCCCGGCGCTCAATGCGGTGACGCTTGAGATCCTGCGCGGCGAATTCGTGTTCCTCGTTGGAGCATCCGGCAGCGGCAAGTCCAGCTTCCTTCGGCTCGTGCTGAAGGAGGAGAACCCTTCCAAAGGGCAGATCCATGTGCTCGGGCAGAACCTGGGGCAGCTCACCAGTCGCAAGGTTCCCTATTTTCGGCGCAACCTCGGCGTGGTGTTCCAGGACTTCCGCCTGCTCCCGCAGAAAAACGTCTTCGACAATGTGGCCTTCACACTCCAGGTGATCGGCAAGTCGAAGGGGTTCATCCAGGAGGCGGTTCCGGACGTCCTGAAGATGGTCGGTCTTGCCGGCAAGACCAATCGGCTCCCTCACGAACTCTCCGGTGGCGAGCAGCAGCGCGTCGCGATAGCCCGCGCCATCGTCAACAAGCCCGCTATCCTGCTGGCGGATGAGCCGACGGGAAACCTCGACCCCTCAACATCCGCTGGCATCATGACACTGCTCGAGCGCATCAGCCAGAGCGGGACCACGGTGATCATGGCTACCCACGATGCGGGAATCGTCGACCAGATGCAGCGTCGCGTGATCGAACTGGTCAGCGGCCAGATCGTGCGCGACGAACGCCAGGGCGGCTACCAGACCCAGACCATTCCCGTGCAGGGCTTCGGGCCGGCATCCGTCTCGCGGTCCAATCTCGGCATCGCCGGGCAGGCCGAGGAGGTCACCGGATGAGGTTCGGCCTAATCATGTCCGAGGTCGGCAACGGACTGCGTCGCAACATCTCGATGGTCGTCTCCGTCGTGCTGGTGACATTCATCTCGCTCACCTTCGTGGGTGCTGCAATCCTGCTGCAGTTCCAGATTGGGCAGATGAAGGGCTACTGGAACGACCGCGCCCAGGTGTCGGTCTACATGTGCACTGACTCGTCTACCGCGGGACAGTGCAACCTGGTCGAAGCGACGAAGAGCCAAAAGGCTGATGTCGAAGCCCAGCTGAAATCTCCGGCCCTGACCGGGTTGATCAAGACCGTGACCTTCGAGAATCACGATCAGGTCTACAAGAACTACAAGACCTACTTCAAAGACACCACAGGTGCGGACTTCATCACCCCCGCCTTCTTGTCCGAGACGTTCTCGATCAATCTCAAGGACCCGTCGAAGGCTGACGTTATCCGCGAGAGCGTGGCGAGCCTCGCCGGAGTCGAGCAGGTCGTAGACCAACGCAAGTATCTCGATCCGATCTTCGCGGCGCTCAATGCTGCCAGTCTCACCGCGGTGAGTATCGCGGTGCTCATGCTGGTGGCCGCCGTGCTTCTCATCGCAACCACCATCCGCCTGTCGGCTTTTTCGAGGCGACGGGAGCTCGGTATCATGCGCCTGGTTGGAGCATCAAACCGTTTTATCCAGACACCGTTCATCCTGGAAGGGGTGATCGCCGCGCTCGTCGGATCGATTCTTGCGAGCCTCGCTGTCGTCTCGATCGTGCGCTTCTTCGTGCAGGATTACCTCGGCACCCAGTCGCTTGACACGCCCTTCATCGGCATGTCGGAAGCGTATGCAGTCGTTCCGATCCTGCTCGTGGTGGGCGCCGTGTTGGCTGCGGCGTCCGCGAGTTTCGCAATCAGCCGGTATCTGAAGGTCTAGACCCCGTTAGAGTGGAGGGCTGCGCGCAGATATCCTGGGCGCAATCAAGCCAGGAGTGAATCGTGCCGAAGGAACGTGGCCAGAAGGTTGTGGCCACCAATCGCAAAGCGCGCCACGACTACACGATCGAAGACACCTTTGAGGCCGGACTGGTTCTGACCGGCACCGAGGTGAAATCATTGCGTGAGGGTCGGGCGTCCCTTGTCGACGGTTACGCGTTCGTCGAGTACGGCGAGGCGTGGCTGGATGCCGTGCACATTCCGGAGTACAACCAGGGCACCTGGAATAATCATCCACCGCGTCGCAAGCGCAAGCTGTTGCTGCACAAGGCGCAGATCCTCAAGATCCATAACAAGGTGAAGGAGGGGGGCTACACGATCGTTCCGCTCTCGATCTACTTCCTCGACGGGCGGGCAAAGGTCGAGATTGCGGTCGCAAAGGGCAAGCGCGAGTACGACAAGCGGCAGACCCTGCGCGAACGCCAAGACAAAATGGAAGCCAACCGCGCGATGGGAACGCAGCGCAACCTCGGCGACTGAGCCGCATCCTCTCGAACTGCCGCGACGACGTCGAACAGTGTGGCGCTGCGTGGACGGTGGGGCGATCTGGCAGCCACACTGCGACCGCAACTCAACACCGTTGAAGAAAGCGCAGACGGGAATGGGCGGATGCCGCATCTTGTTCTATAGTGGAGGGCTGCCAACGGAAACGTGAAGCAGATTCGACACCCAGTATTTTGAAAAGACAACAGTGCGCGAGAACGACTCGCATGGGGATGATCGGTTTCGACATTGCCTGCGTGAATGTGAGAAGCGGGTCGAGGATGCAGGGTTAACTCGTTAACGATCTCTGCAAACAATAAGTGCGAAATCAAATAGCACTGTCTCTGCTCAGGCAGACTTCGCCCTCGCGGCGTAAGTCTCTCCTCAGCAACTTATAGAGACCGTCAGTCCGGGAATGCTCTCTACCCGGGTCCTGGCGCAATTTAGAGGGATTGCTTCGGTATTACGCCCTAGGGTGCCGAGGGACTTCAACTAGGACTGGGCTCGTCGGTTTAGGTGCAAGTGGCACATTCCGGAGCCGAGTAGAACGCTTTCACTTGCTACACCCGTAGAAGGCATATGACCACAGCAGTGGACGGGGGTTCAATTCCCCCCATCTCCACCATCTGTCGCTCTCGCGTACTGGACGAAGAGGGCCCGTGATCACGGCGATCACGGGCCCTCTTCGTTGTGGGATTACTTGCCGTCGAGGTAGCCGTTCGGGTTGAGCACGTATTTCGTCGCAGCCCCCGCATCGAACTCCGCGTAGCCCCGTGGGGCGTCCTCGAGCGAGATGGCCTTCGCGTTCACGTTCTTCGCGATGTGCACCCGGTCGTGCAGGATGGCCTGCATGAGCCCGTAGTTGTACTTCATGACCGGGCACTGGCCGGTGGTGAAGGAGAGCGACTTCGCCCATCCGGTTCCGAGGCTGAGCGACAGCGAGCCCTTCTTCGCCGATTCGTCGACTCCGCCCGGATCTCCGGTCACGTAGAGGCCAGGGATTCCCATCGCTCCACCTGCAGCGGTGATGTCCATGAGCGAGTTGAGCACCGTCGCCGGTGCCTCCTCGCCGCCGTGGTGGCCTTTCGCCTCGAAGCCGACCGCGTCGACGCCGCAGTCGACCTCCGGCACACCGAGGATCTGCTCGATCTGGTCGGCGATCTCACCGGAGGAGAGGTCGATTGTCTCGCATCCGAAGCTGCGGGCCTGGGCGAGTCGATCGGCGTTCAGGTCGCCGACGATCACGGCAGCAGCGCCGAGCAGCATCGCGGATGTTGCTGCCGCGAGCCCCACAGGACCGGCGCCGGCCACATAGACAGTCGACCCGACCCCGACACCGGCCGTCACCGCTCCGTGGAATCCGGTCGGGAAGATATCGGAGAGCATCGCGAGATCCATGATCTTGTCGAGCGCCTGATCGCGATCCGGGAAGACGAGCAGGTTCCAGTCCGCATAGGGCACGAGCACGAACTCGGCCTGTCCGCCGACCCAGCCGCCCATGTCGACGTAGCCATAGGCACTGCCGGGGCGATCCGGATTCACATTCAGGCAGATGCCGGTCTTGCGCTCCTTGCAGTTGCGACAGCGGCCGCAGGAGATGTTGAACGGCACCGAGACGATGTCGCCGACCGTGACGAACTCGACCCCGGGGCCGACCTCGACGATCTCGCCGGTGATCTCGTGACCGAGAACGAGGTTCGCCGGAGCGGTGGTTCGACCGCGCACCATGTGCTGGTCAGACCCACAGATGTTGGTGGCGACGGTGCGGACGATGGCGCCGTGCGGCACCGTTCTGCCCACGTTACCCGGATTGACTCCCGGCCCGTCCTTCAGCTCGAACGTCGGATAGTCGGTGTCGATGACCTCGACTTTTCCCGGCCCCATATAGGCGACAGCTCTGTTCCCTGACATCAGAATCCCTTGCGATCTGTCGACCCTCATCGTTGGGGGTCGGACGTTCGCGATGGTAGACGGATGCACCGGTTTGTCTAGGTGCGGGAGGAAGTTGCCGGAAGACGACCGGACGCTAGGCGAAAACCCGGAATCCGAGCGCCTTGTTGACCGGCGTGAGCAGCGCAAGGAGCGGCCCGAGCAGGCGGAGCATGTAGACGAGCACGGTGACGTGCCCGAACCCGAAGGCTCCGAACAGCACGATGCCCACGATGCCCACGATCGCCGCGGTGCGCAAGCCGCGCATGGTCTGGATGAACGGTGCAGCGAGTCCGATGCAGGCGAATACGATTCCGATGTCGGCCATGAATCCGCGGCCCTCGGGCGTCGGAAGAAGGTGCGTGCACGACCAGAGCGTGATCCCGATGCCCCAGAAGAGGATGAAGAGGAGCCCGGCCAGTGGCTTGGGGACCGGAACTTCGCGTGCCTCGGCGGCGATCGTCATGCGTGTTCTCCCGGTGTGATGCTCGTGCAGGTGGTTTTCGAGGAAATGGTCGACGGGCGAACAGCCAACCCACGGCAAATCTTACCTTCCATGCGAGCCACGCATCGCATCGGGGAGAGGGTGCCGTTCGTAACATGCCGGTTATTTTCTGCCGCTACCGTTGTCTCCGTGACATCGATCGCACTCCACGAAGACACCGCAGCCGACCACGCTGAGCGCACGAGCGATTCCAGCCGAAGAGACGTCAGCGACGAAGTCGACACGGCGGCACGCGCGGATGTCCGTGTTCTCGGAGCGCTGCTCGGCCGCGTACTGACGGAGGCTGGCGGCGCCGAACTGCTCGATGACGTCGAGCGACTGCGTGCCCTCGCCATCGACGCGTTCGAGAGCCGGAGGAGCGAATCGATCGCGGATGCCGAAGCGCTCGTCGATTCGTTCAGCCCGAAGCGCGCCGAGCAGGTAGCCCGCGCCTTCACCTGCTACTTCCATCTGTCGAACCTCGCCGAGGAGCACCACCGGGTGCGCGTGCTGCGCGAGCGTGAGACGCGCTCGATCAACGTCGACCTACCGGCGGACTCGCTCCCGGGCGCGCTCAGCCGCCTCGTCGACGAGGTCGGCAGCGAGGAGACCGCGCGCCGCCTGCAGAGGCTGCGGTTCCATCCGGTGTTGACAGCGCATCCGACCGAGGCGCGACGGCGGGCGGTCGCCTCCGGCATCCGTCGCATCAGCGAGCTACTCGGAGAGCATGACCGGGCGGTGGCCGGAACGACGTCGGCTGCGGAGAATGAGCGGCGCTTGCTGGAGGAGATCGATGTGCTTTGGCGCACCTCCCCGCTGCGGACGACCCGACCGACGCCCCTCGACGAGGTTCGAACGGCGATGAACATCTTCGACCAGACGCTGTTCGAGGTCGTTCCCCGGGTATACCGTCTGCTCGACGACTGGCTGCTGGCAGCGGATGCCGGAGCCAAGCCGGCAGAGGCCCCCGCCTTCATGAGACTCGGCAGCTGGATCGCCGCCGACCGTGACGGCAACCCATTCGTCACCGCGAAGGTCACGAGGGCCGCGGCAGCGATCGCCTCGGAGCACGTGCTTCTCGGGCTCGAACGAGCGGCCGGCCGGGTCGGTCGCACGCTCACGCTCGACTCTGTCGACACTCCGCCCGACGCCGCGCTGCTCGCGCTGTGGCAGGGCCAGCAGAGTCTTGCGGAAGACCTGGCCGCCGAGGTCGCGACACGTTCGCCCGAGGAACCGCACCGGCGGGTGCTGCTCGTCGTTGCCGAGCGGATCGCCGCGACGCGTCGACGGGATGCCGACCTCGCATATGCGAAACCGGAAGAGCTGCTGGCGGATCTGCGTGTCATCCAGTCGTCCCTCCGCGCGGCCGGAGCATCCCGCAGCGCCAATGGCGAGCTGCAGAACCTGATCTGGCAGGTGCAGACCTTCGGCTTCCACCTCGCCGAGCTCGAGGTGCGCCAGCACTCCAAGGTGCATCGCCAGGCGCTCGAAGAGATTCGGGGCGGGGGAGCGCAGTGCGAGATGACCCGCGAGGTGCTCGACGTCTATCGCACGATCAAGCACCTCCAGCAGCGTTACGGCGTGAATGCCGCGCGCCGCTACATTGTGTCGTTCACGCAGTCTTCGGCCGACATCGCGACCGTCTACGAGCTCGCCGAGGTAGCGCTCGGCTCCGCTGAGGCGGCGCCGGTGCTCGACGCCATCCCGCTGTTCGAGACCTTCGCAGACCTGTCGAATGCCACGACGATCCTCGACGAGATGCTTCAGCTGGACCCGGTCGGGGCCCGGCTGGCCGCGACCGGGCGAAAGCTCGAGGTCATGCTCGGATACTCGGACTCATCGAAGGATGTCGGCCCGGTCTCGGCTACCCTGGCACTCTACGACGCTCAGCGGCGCATCGCGGAGTGGGCCGAGCGCAATGAGATCGAGTTGACGCTGTTCCACGGGCGCGGGGGAGCACTCGGGCGCGGGGGAGGTCCGGCGAATGAGGCCGTGCTCGCGCAGCCCCGCGGCTCGGTCGAGGGCCGCTTCAAACTGACCGAGCAGGGCGAGGTCATCTTCGCCCAGTACGCCGATAAGGCGATCGCCGCCCGACACATCGAGCAGATGGCGGCTGCGACCCTTCTTGCGTCGAGCCCGCTTAACGAGGAGGCCAATCGCGTCGCAACGGCCGACTTCGCCGGGATGGCCGGCGTCATGGATGAGTCGTCCCGCGCGCGATTCTTCGAACTGATCAAGGCGGAGGGTTTCGCGAAGTGGTTCGCGCGGGTGACGCCGCTCGAGGAGGTCGGACTGCTCGCCCTCGGATCCCGCCCCGCCCGTCGCGGCCTCTCGGTCGAGTCTCTCGAAGACCTCCGCGCCATCCCCTGGGTGTTCGCCTGGACCCAGGCCCGCATCAACCTCACCGGTTGGTTCGGCCTCGGGTCGGCGCTCGCAGCCGTCGCGGACGAAGGGAAACTGCGGGATGCCTACGCTCGTTGGCCGCTCTTCACCGCGATGGTCGACAATGTCGAGATGTCTCTCGCGAAGACGGATGACCGACTCGCCGACCGCTACCTCGCGCTCGGTGATCGACCAGACCTCGCAGCCCTCGTGCTCGACGAGATGGCCCTCACCCGGCTCTGGGTGAAGCTCACCACCGGCCACTCGGAGCTACTCGAAACGCGGCCGGTTCTCCGCCGAGCGGTGCGACTGCGGAGTCCCTATGTCGATGCACTCTCGCTGCTGCAGCTAAGGGCGCTTCGTGAGGTGCGGTCATCCGGGAGCACCGATCCGCTCGACGATTCACACCAATTGCTGCTGCTCGCGGTGAACGGGGTCGCCGCGGGGCTTCAGAACACTGGCTAGACGCTCAGTGGGAGAGCCAACTTCGCCAGCGCTGCGGCATGTAACAGGCCGTTGGTTGCAAGGGCCGAGCCGTGCCACGGACCGGGCTCGCCGTCGACAGATGTGAAGACGCCGCCCGCCTCCTCGACGATCGGCACGAGCGCGGCCATGTCGTAGACCTGGAGGTCGAATTCGCCGGAGATGTCGAGCTGGCCCTCCGCGACCATCATGTACGGCCACATGTCGCCGTAGTCTCGCGTGCGCCAGACCGAATTCGACAGTTCGACGAGCTGCCGGAGACGCCCGGCTGCCTGCCAACGGGGGAGTCCGCTGCAGCTGATCGAAGCGTCGGCGACGTCGGCGACGGCAGAGACGCGGATGCGCCGCTCCTCGTTCGTGGTGTGGGATCCGAGACGCTCGTTGACGTACGCCCCCATCCCGCTTCCCGCCCACCAGCGCTTGCCGAGCGCCGGAGCACTGACGACACCGACGACCGGTGCGCCGTCGATGACGAGGGAGATGAGCGTCGCCCAGATCGGTACCCCGCGCACGTAGTTCTTGGTGCCGTCGATCGGGTCGATTATCCACTGGCGCGAGGACGAGCCTTCGACCCCGAACTCCTCGCCGCGGATCGAGTCGCCGGGTCGGCTGTCCATGATCCCGGCCCGCAACGCGGTCTCGACTGCCCGGTCGGCATCCGAGACCGGGGTCATGTCCGGCTTCGTCGTCACGACCAGGTCGGGGGCCCGAAAGCGGTCCATCGAGATCTCGTCGGCCATGTCGGCGAGGGATCGGGCGAGAGCCAGGTCGGAGGGGAGGGTGAAGGTCGGCGCGGTCTGCTCGGTCACGCTCCAAGGGTAGGGGATGCTCCTGCCCCGAGCGACGACTTCGGGTGCCGAGAGGCCCGCTCGACGACGGCTCTGTCAGGAGACTCCGATGGTCACGACCGCGGGCGTCCCGGAGAGTGAGCCAGCTCGCGAGACGCAGCAGCAGATCTTGCCCCACGCATTCTTTTGTCGTTCGCTGTAGACGACATCAGGGTGGTCGATGTCACCCTCGAGCTCGAGAATCCGCACCCCGCAGAGTCCGCACTGGCCCTTTCGGCAGTCGAACATCATGTCGGCGCCGGCCTCCTCCAAGGCTTCGAGCATAGACGGGGATGCCCCGTCGACCGCCTCGATACCCAGCCGGAGCACTCGCGTGGTGAACTCCTCGGCCGCGAACCATCCGCTGTTTCCGAAGGTCTCGAACGTCAGGTTGGCGATGGGGAACTCGCGCTCGATCCAGGCCCGTCGCACGGCGTCCATGAGACAGATCGGGCCGCAGAGGGAGAGCTCCGCGCGGTCATCGATTGAGGCGAGATTGAGACCGCGTCGTCCGAGGTACACGAGCGTGTAGTCGGCGCCGGCTAACGCGAGTGCGGCGGCCATTCGGGCGATCGCCGTGATGCCGATCCTTCCAGCGAGCAACACGTAGCGGGGCGCACGGATCCGCAGCGGGAAGTCGAGAATCGGCTGGGTGATCTCGATCGGGTCGCCGGGTTCGAGGGCGTGCATGATCGCCGCACCGTCGCGAGAGGTCGTGGTTGCGAGCACGTTGATGGCGACGGTCACGCCATCCGCTGCCGAATCGACGATCGAGTACGAGCGCGTGACGGTTCGGTCACCGAACCGCAATGGAACGTCGATGTTGAGTCCGTAGAAGACGCCCTGCGATCGATCTCCCTGGGGAGCCTCGGTGCCTGCCATTGCGACCCCGGCGTCGATGCAAATGGTGGAGGGGGACTCGAAGTGGATGATCCGCCAGCGATCGACCTTGCCGTCGAAGTCGGGAAACCTGCGGTGCATGATCGCGAGCCAGAATGGCGGTGGGTCGATGCGAGCATCCACCGTTCGACCGTGACGGTGCGTTCGTCGTGGCTGACGATGAACTCCGGGCCGCTCAGTGCGTCCTGCCCACTGCTCGACGAGTGCACGAACTCCTCGTGAGTGAGATCCATCAGGGAGTCGAGCACGAGCCGGTAGTTGCAGTCGACCGCGATGGTGAGGCCGACGCCGGCCCAGGCCGGGTCGTCCATCTGGTGCATGTCGGGTATGAGGGACGAATCGGCTTTCGCCGGGTCGCCGAGCCGGCCCAGACGTAGCGATAGCGCTCGACCAGCGGGAAGGAGGCGACTGTCCCACTCGGGCTGATCGTCCCCGCACGGGCATCGAGATGCAGCGCCTCGCGGAGTTGTAGAGCATGCCGTGACACGGGCAGCGGATGCCGTCCCGGCCGACGAGCGTGCCGATCGACAGTGGGGCGAACCGGTGCCAGCACGTGTCGGCCAGTGCGGCCGCCGGCCGTCCTCGGTGCGATCTAGCGCGAGTGGGCGATCCGCGATGGTGCGTGCGAGCGGTGTGCGATTCACCTCGTAGTCCTCGGCGGCCGCCTCCCAGGCATCCAGTGGATGCCCGAGCACCTTGTTGATCGTCGACTCGCCCATCAGACTTCTTCGTCACTTCCGATTGCGATCTACCTATCACCTTAGTGATCAGCCAAGATCGTAATCAGGCCACAATCGACTACATGAGTCTTCGTTACGCGCTGCTCGCGTTGCTGACCGCGCAGCCCATGACCGGTCGAGGCCTCGCGAAGACCTTCCACAGCTCGGTCGGACATGTCTGGCACGCGCCCGACTCGCAGATCTACCCCGAGCTGAAGCGGATGGAGCTCGACGGTCTCATCCAGGGCGAGGACATCGCGCGCAGCTCACGGGCAGTCAATGCCACGAAGCGGCTGTACGGGATCACCGATGCGGGCGTCGCGGCGTTCCGCCTGTGAATGTCTGTGCCGACGTAATGCAGCCCCGAGTGCAACCCGGCGCACCTTCGCGCCGCCTATTTCGAATGGACGGACGCGGCGTCGGTTCGCGCCCAACTGCTCGCCCACATCGAGCACTGGACGGAGATGCGGGAGCAGTGGTTCGGACAGCTCAGCTCGTTCGCTGACCGCTCGCATCCGATCTTCGCCAAGCGGCTCGAGGCCAGTCCGCCGTCGGAATGGCCGCGCATCACCGCGTGGAAGGTGTTCGCCTCCGAGGGGCTCATCTCGCCGGCCGACCAGCAGATCGCCTGGGCGCTGACGGGGCTGGCGGTCGAGGTGTCGCTCGACACCGGCTGAATAGGCCGCGCTCCTCAGGACAGCGAGGCGAGCATCCGCTGGAACGAATCGAGCCGCAGTTTGCCTGCCTCGCCGAGCTCGTCGGCGTCGTTGATGCGCTCGTCAAGTGCACAGTCGGGGGCGTCGGGCAGGTGGGTGCAGCCGCGCGGACAGTCTTCAGCGATCGCTGCGAGATCCGTGAACGAGCGCAGGATGTTGTCGGGATTGACGTGTCCGAGACCGAACGAGCGCACGCCGGGGGTGTCGATGATCCAGCCGCCGCCATCGTCGCGGTCGGCTCCGACGCGGTAGGAGATCGTGGATGACGACGTGTGCCGCCCGCGCCCTGTCACGGTGTTGACGCGTCCGATCGCGCGATTCGCGTCGGGCACCAGGGCGTTGACGAGTGTCGACTTGCCGACGCCGGAGTGGCCGACCGCCACGGTCGTGTGACCGGCGAGCAGCCCCATGATCTCGTCGGTCGGTGTGGCGTCGAGCCCGCTGGTGACGACGACGATGTCGAGGCTGGCGAAGTTCGCGAGGAATTCGGCCGGGTCGGCGAGGTCGGTCTTCGTGATGCAGAGGATCGGCGCGATGCCGGCGTCGAACGCGGCCACCAGATAGCGGTCGACGAGACGTGGCCGCGGCTCCGGGTTCGCGGCGGCGACGACGATCAGCATCTGGTCGGCGTTCGCCACGATGATCCGCTCAACCTCGTCCGAATCGTCTGCGCTGCGCCGCAGCACCGTGACGCGCGGCTGGATGCGCACGATGCGGGAGAGGCTGCCGTCATCGCCGGTGGTGTCACCGACCAGGTCGACCCTGTCTCCCGTCACGATCGGCTGCTTGCGCAGCTCGCTGGCGCGGGAGGCCGTCGCCACATGCTCGACTTCGCTGTTCTCGCCGACCAGCACCGTGTAGCGGCCGCGGTCGACGGTGAGAACGCGCCCGGTGACGGCATCGCTGTGCTCCGGACGGGTCTTCGTGCGAGCCCGATTTCCCTTCGGATTCGGACGGGTCTTCGCCTCGTAGTCGGCGTACCTGTCCTCTTCGTCGTCGGTGTCGTCGTCGAGCCAGCTCACGCCGGGGCCGGGCCCGGTGTAGGGAGGGACCCGATCCCCGCGGCGCCAGCGCTGCCGAACGGGTCGCTGGCCGCGCGACCCAGCCCGAGCAGTGAGTGTCTCCACAGGTGCGGAAATTGGGGGAGGGTCTTGGCCGTCGTCGCGATGTCGTCGATCTCGACCCCCTCGACGGCGAGGCCGATGATGGCGCCGGCGGTGGCCATCCGGTGGTCCTCGTAGCTGTGCCAGAGTCCACCGTGAAGAGCTGCCGGACGGATGACGAGCCCGTCATCCGTCTCCGTCACATCTCCGCCGAGGGCGTTGATCTCCGTCGCGAGGGCCGCGAGCCTGTCGGTCTCGTGCCCGCGGAGATGCCCGATGCCGGTCAGCGCCGTCTCGCTGTCGGCGAGGGCCGCGAGGGCGGCGATCGTCGGCGCCAGCTCACTCGCGTTGTCGAGCTGGATGCCATGGATCGACCCGCTGCCGGTCACCGTCAGTGCGCCGCCGGCCACGCTGACCGAGCCTCCCATCCGCGTGAGGATGCCGGCCAGTTCATCGCCGACCTGTGTCGTCTCGGTCGGCCAGCCGGTGATCGTCACCGAGCCTCCGGCGACGAGGGCGGCGGCGAGAAACGGGCCGGCATTCGAGAGGTCGGGTTCGATGTCGACCTCGATGCCGGCGATCGGGCCGGGTGGCACTATCCAGACCCCGGGGCTCGGAGTCTCGACGACGACCCCTCGGCGGGCGAGCGTCGCGATCGTCATCTGGATGTGACCGAGGCTCGGCAGCGCGGTGCCGGTGTGGCGCAATTCGAGGCCCTCCGTGAAGCGGGGGGCGGCGAGCAGCAGTCCGGAGACGAACTGGCTCGAGGCCGAGGCATCCACTTCGAGGAGTCCGCCGGTGACGGCACCGGTGCCGTAGAGGCTGAACGGGAGGCGTCCGCGGCCGTCGTCACTGACATCGACCCCGAGCGCGCGAAGGGAGTCGATCGTCGTGCGCATCGGACGGGTTCGGGCACCCGCATCGCCGTCGAAGGCGACCGGACCGAGCGCGAGGGCGGCGACCGGCGGAAGAAACCGCATCACGGTACCCGCGAGCCCGCAGTCGATGGATGTTCCGCCCGAGAGCTCCCCGGGCGTGATGAGCAGGTCGGCTCCGAAGCCGCCATCACCCGGCCGTTCGACGATGGACGCTCCGAGGGCTCGGAGCGCCTGGATCATGAGGGCCGTGTCGCGCGAATGGAGGGGGGCACGGAGTAGGGACGGCGCATCCGCAAGAGCTGACAGCACCAGTTCGCGATTGGTCAGAGACTTGGAGCCGGGAAGTGACAGGTTCGCAGAGAGGGGGCCGCGCGAAAACGGTGCAGGCCACGGCCCCGGTGCACCCTCGATGACCAGCTCGTCGTCTCCGAAAGGGTTGAATTCGGGCCCGGAATACTTGAATACCTGCATTGGTTACCAGAGTATCGGCACTTCATCTTCTGAAACGGAAACGCACGTGACTCTCCTCCTCGAACGGTCGGTCGGCGCCACATCGCGCGGTCTGGTCGCGGCAAAGCGAGGCCGCGTAAGCTTGGCCGCAATGTCAAATTCGATGGATGATTCTCCCTTCGTCACAGCCGTGGATGCAGCCTCTCCCGAAGAGGGTGCGGAGGCGGCAGTCGACGTGCGTTCGCTCTTCGAGGAGCAGGCGATCCCTTTCATGGATCAGCTCTACGCGGCCGGACTACGCATGACCCGCAACCCGGCCGATGCGTCCGATCTCGTTCAGGAGACGTTCGCGAAGGCGTTCGCGGCGTTCCGCCAGTTCCAGCAGGGCACGAACCTCAAGGCCTGGCTGTACCGCATTCTCACGAACACGTTCATCAACAACTATCGCAAGAAGCAGCGTGACCCTTACCAGGGCACCATCGATGACCTCGAAGACTGGCAGCTCGGTGGCGCGCAATCCGTCACCCAGGGCAGGTCTACCCGGTCGGCCGAGGCCGAAGCGATCGATCACCTGCCCGACAGCGCGGTCAAAGACGCGCTGCAGGCGATCCCCGAAGATTTCAGAATGGCCGTCTATTTCGCCGATGTCGAGGGATTCTCCTACCAGGACATCGCCGACATCATGAAAACCCCGGTGGGAACCGTGATGAGCCGTCTGCATCGTGGCAGACGGATGCTGCGGGACCTGCTCTCCGAGTACGCCGTCGAACGAGGCATCGACACCTCCGGCACGCGTGCCCAACCCGCCAGTGCTGGGAGCAAGAAGAAATGACCGATTGTGGCTGCGATAAGGCGAAGGCCGAGCTCGAGGAGTACCTGCACCGGGAGCTCAGTGACGCGGATTTCACCGACATCTCCGAACACCTCGCGACCTGCGTCGATTGCAGCGACGAGCATCTCATCGGGCTCAAGCTGACGCGCAAAGTTCAGAGCGCGTGCCAGGAGAAGGCTCCGGAGGAGCTTCGCGCTCAGGTGCTTCTTCGGCTGCGCGAGTTTCGCTCCGTCCGCTGACGCTTCTGCCGCCGTCCGCCTTTCTCGACGCCATAGCTCCAGCTATGGCGCGAAAGACCCCGTTGCGCGGGGGTCCCTGGCGTCATAGCTGGAGCTATGGCCGAGTCAGACACGCGAAACTGCCCGGACGACCCCGCCCGGATAGGCTGCGAACTCAGCGGATCGTCAGCGCGTGGTCCATCAGGTTGACGAGTTCTTTGACACTGCGCTTCGCCGAACCGGTCGCGGGAGACGCGGATGCCGGACGCGAGGCGACCGAGATCGTGCGGCCCGGCTTGAGGCTCTTGGCGACCTCGAGGCAGACGAACGGCCAGCCGCCCTGGTTCTCCGGCTCTTCCTGCGCCCACATCAGTTCGGCATCCGGATACTGCCCGATTACCGTGTCGAGCTGGGCCCTCGGAAGCGGATAGTACTGCTCGAGGCGCACGAGCGCGACATCCTTCAGCTGGCGTTTCTCGACTTCGGCCACCAGGTCGTAGTAGAGCTTTCCCGCGACGATGACGACGCGCCTGACCGCCGACCTGTCGGTGATCGCCGGATCGTCGATGACCGGTTCGAACCGGCCGCTCGTGAGCTCGGAGACAGCACTCGTCGCACCGCGCAGTCGCAGCATCGCCTTCGGCGTGAAGACGATCAGCGGGCGACGCGGACGCGCGTACGCCTGGCGACGGAGCAGGTGGAAATAGGATGCCGGCGTCGACGGGCGTGCGACGGTCATGTTGTTCTCCGCACAGAGCTGGAGATAGCGCTCGATGCGGGCCGACGAGTGGTCGGGCCCCTGCCCCTCGTACCCGTGCGGCAGCAGCAGCACCACGCTCGAGCGTTGGCCCCACTTCTGCTCCGCGCTGGAGATGAATTCGTCGATGATGATCTGCGCTCCATCGGCGAAGTCGCCGAACTGGGCCTCCCAGAGCACGAGGGCGTCGGCCCGCTCGACCGAGTATCCGTACTCGAAGCCCATCGCGGCGTACTCGCTGAGCAGCGAGTCGTAGATCCAGAATCGAGCCTGGTTGTCGGAGAGATTTCCGAGCGGAAGCCATTCCTGGCCGTTCTCGCGATCGTGGAGCACAGCGTGGCGTTGCACGAACGTTCCACGACGGGTGTCTTGGCCGACCATGCGAACGGGGGTGCCCTCGGTGAGAAGCGACCCGAGCGCGAGAAGCTCCCCGAAGGCCCAGTCGATGCCGCCGTTGCGACTCATGTCGAAGCGCTTCTTGAGCAGCTGCTGGAGTTTCGGATGCACGGTGAATGCGGCCGGCGGGTTGTTGTGTGCGTCACCGATCAGGGCGATCACGCTCTCGTTCACCGCGGTGGATGCCGGTTCACCGGAGGCGTCGTCCCGCTGAGACTCCGGGCGCTCGAGGTCGGCGACCGCGTTGCCGTCCTGAACGATGATCGGCATCGAGCCGGTCTGGGCCGCATGCGTCTCGGCGAAGGCGCGCTCGAGTCGGTCTTGGAAGTCGGCGTGGGCCGCGTCGTACTCCTCCTGCGTGATATCGCCACGACCGACGAGAGCCTCGACGTAGAGCGTACGGACGGATCGCTTGGCCTCGATCAGGTTGTACATCAGCGGTTGCGTCATCGAGGGGTCGTCGCCCTCGTTGTGACCGCGGCGGCGGTAGCAGATGAGGTCGATAACGACGTCGCGATGGAATTCCTGGCGGTAGGCGAACGCGAGCTCTGCCACGCGCACCACGGCCTCCGGGTCGTCACCGTTCACGTGGAAGATCGGCGCCTGGATGGTCTTCGCGACATCCGTCGAGTAGACCGACGTGCGACCCTCGCTCGCCGGAGTGGTGAATCCGACCTGATTGTTGATGTTGACGTGCACCGTGCCGCCCGTGCGGTATGCCCGCAGCTGAGACATCTGCAGCGTCTCGACGATGATGCCTTGGCCGGCCATCGCCGCATCGCCATGCACGGCGATCGGCAGGATGCTGAACGAGCCGATCGGCTTGCGGTCCTGCTTCGCCCGGACGATCCCCTCCATGACGCCATCGACGGCCTCGAGGTGGGACGGATTGGCGGCGATGTAGACCGGAATCTGTTCGCCGGTCGCGCCGGAGAAGGTTCCCTCGGTGCCGAGGTGGTATTTGACGTCGCCGGATCCCTGCACGGTACGGGGATCCTGGGTGCCCTCGAACTCGCGGAAGATCTGGCCGTAGGTCTTTCCGGCGATGTTGGTGAGCACATTGAGACGACCGCGGTGGGCCATTCCGATGACCACCTCGTCGAGTTCGGCCTCTGCGGATCCCTGCAGGATCGAGTCGAGCAGAGCGATGAGCGACTCGCCACCCTCGAGGCTGAATCGCTTCTGGCCGACGTACTTGGTCTGAAGGAAGGTCTCGAAGGCCTCGGCTTCGTTGAGCTTGCCGAGGATGCGCAGCTGTTCGTCTTTCGACGGCTTGGTGTAGGCCTTCTCGAAATGCTCCTGGATCCAGCGACGCTGCTCCGGATCCTGGATGTGCATGTATTCGATGCCGATCGTGCGGCAATAGGAGTCACGGAGCACACCAAGGATCTCGCGCAGCAGTGCCGAGCGCTTGCCACCGAATCCACCGGTCACGAATTCGCGGTCGAGATCCCAAAAGGTGAGACCGTGGCTCGAGATGTCGAGGTCCGGATGCGTGCGCTGCTTGTATTCGAGCGGGTCCATGTCGGCCATGAGGTGACCGCGAACGCGGAACGAGTTGATCAGCTCCTGCACCCTAGCGGTCTTGCCGACCTCGTTGGCGAGATCAACGTGGATGTCGGATGCCCAGTGGATCGGGTCATACGGGATGCGCAGGTCGGAGAAGATGCCCTGATAGAAGTCACGCTGCCCGATGAGCAGCTCGTGCACCTTCTTCAGGAACTCGCCGGACCCAGCACCCTGGATGACGCGGTGGTCATAGGTGCTCGTCAGAGTGATCGTCTTGCCGATACCGAGATCGGCGAGGGTCGTCAGAGACATCCCCTGGAATTCGGCCGGGTAGTCGAGCGCCCCGGCGCCGACGATCGTGCCGGCGCCTTTCATCAGGCGCGGCACGGAGTGTTCCGTTCCGATTCCCCCCGGATTGGTGAGGGAGATGGTATTGCCGGCGTAATCTGCGGCCGTCAGTTTGTTGTTGCGGCCGCGCTGCACGACATCCTCGTAGGCGGTGAGGAACTCGTCGAAGTTCATGGTCTCGGTGTGCTTGATGCCCGGCACGACGAGCGCGCGGGTGCCGTCGGGCTTCGGGATATCGATGGCGATGCCGAGGTTGATATGTGCCGGCGAGACGACCGACGGCTTTCCGTCGACGTCTTCGTAGTAGACGTACTGGCTCGGGAATTCTTTGAGGGTCTGCACCATCGCCCAGGCGAGGATGTGGGTGAAGGAGACCTTGCCGCCGCGTGCGCGCTTCAGGTGGTTGTTGATCACGATCCGGTTGTCGATCATGAGCTTCGCCGGCACGGTTCGAACGCTCGTCGCCGTCGGCACGCTGAGGCTGGCGTCCATGTTTGCGGCGAGCGACTTCGACGCGCCCTTGAGCGTTGCGACGGTGTTCTGCGGCTCGGCCGACTCGGGGGCGGCCGCGGCGGCGGATGCCGGCGCCTGGGCCGGGATGGGCTGGGGCTTCGGTTGGATCGACGTTGTTCGCGCGATCGGCTGGCTCGCAGTAATCGTCGCCGGCTCGACGATCGGGGCAGAGGGTGCTGGAGTGGGAGCGGGGACCGCGGGCGCTGCCGATGATTCGGCAGGGGGCGTCGGAATCCCGGTGGCAGGTGCCGGCGCTTCGGTGGCGGGAGTCGATTGCGCGACCGGGGTGGCCTCGGCAGCGGGTTGCGCCTGACCGGCAGTCTGGTGATAGCTCTCGAGGATCGGCCACCAGGACTGGTCCACCGAGTTCTTGTCGACGAGGAAGCGTTCGTACATCTCATCGACGAGCCACTCGTTGGCTCCGAATCCTCCAGAGGAGCCATCCTCTGGAACAGTTCCGGTTATTTGGCTAGACACAGCCGACCGCCCACTTTCCCTGCTGCTGTTGACCGCCTCTGCGGTCGTGATCGCTGGTGACACCCTTGACGGTGAGCCACCCCTCCAGCTTAAACGTTTCGGCAACCAGTTCCGACCCCCGTCCGAGGGATTACCTTTAAAAACATGGAGTTCTACGAGACAGCACCCAGCCACGACCTCACGTACTCCGACGTCTTCCTCGTGCCGAGCCACTCGGAGGTGGGAAGTCGGCTGAGCGTCTCCCTCGCACCGTCCGATGGAACCGGGGCGACCATCCCCATCGTGTCGGCCAACATGAATTCGGTGACCGGTCCCCGTCTGGCCGCCACGCTCGCGCGACGTGGCGGGCTCGGGGTTCTGCCCCAGGATCTCCACCTCCAAGACCTGGATGCCGCCATCCGCTGGGTGAAAGACCAGCCGGTCCCGTTCGACACCCCTCTCGTGATGCGCCCCGACCAGACTGTCGCGGATGCCCTGCGGCTCGTGCCGGCGGTCGGTGGCCACGGCATCGTGCTCCATAACGCGAGCGAGCACTTCCTCGGCTGCATCCCGGCCTCTCGCCTCGGCACAGCGCTGCCGGATGCTCGGCTCGGCGACCTGCTGCACGGGCAGCTCGCTTCGATCGACGCGGATGACGTCACAAGTGCTCGTGCCGCATTCGACCTCATGGTCGCCGCCGATATCGAGTTCGCCCCCGTGTTGCATCACGGAGCGCTCATCGGCACGCTCAGCCGTACCGGCGCGCTCCGCTCGACGCTCTATCAGCCGGCCCTCGACGCCCACGGGCGCCTCAGGGTCGCTGCGGCCGTCGGCATCACGGGGGATGTCGCCAGCAAGGCGAGGGCGCTCGCCGCCGCCGGGGTCGACGTGCTCGTGCTCGACACTGCCCACGGACACCAGGCCGGCATGCTCCGCGCCATCCGCGCCGTCGCTGAGCTTGGGCTCAGCATCCCGATCGTCGCCGGCAACGTCGTCACCGCTGCCGCGGTGCTGGACCTCGTCGACGCTGGGGCGAACATCATCAAGGTGGGCGTCGGCCCCGGGGCGATGTGCACGACCCGCATGATGACGGCGGTCGGTCGCCCGCAGTTCTCCGCCGTTCTCGAGACGGCCGACGCTGCGCGGGAGGTCGGTGTGCACGTCTGGGCGGATGGTGGTGTGCGGTACCCGAGAGACGTCGCGCTCGCGCTGGCGGCGGGCGCCGCATCCGTCATGATCGGCTCCTGGTTCGCTGGCACGATCGAGGCACCGGGAACGTTGGAGAAGGATGCCGAGGGCCGGCTCTACAAGGAGAGCTGGGGGATGGCGTCGACGAAGGCCGTCCACGACCGCTTCGACCGCCTCGACCCCTACGAACTCGCGCGCAAGGAACTGTTCGCCGAGGGGATCTCCTCGTCGAAGATCTACCTCGACCCGCTGCGCCCCTCGCTCGAAGACCTGCTCGACATGATCACGTCCGGACTGCGGTCGTCGCTCACCTACGCCGGGGCCTCGAACCTCGACGAGTTCCATGAGCGGGCCCTCGTCGGCATCCAGTCTGCGGCCGGCTACGAGGAAGGCAAGGCGCTGCCCGTCTCCTGGTAGCCCCTGCGCCCCGGCACCGGGCGGCCCGACCACGGATTCGTTGGGTACACTTGTCCAGATAATGGACGACCCTCCCCCCAGGCGTTGTGCCGGTGATGCCCGTGTATGAACTGGGAATGCTGGGCGTCGGACTGCTTCTGACCATCGGCACCGGTTTCCTCGTCGCCTCGGAGTTCTCACTCGTCAACCTCGACCGCTCCGACCTCGAGTCGCGCACGGCCCGTGGCGAAAAGGGTCTCGGGTTGACGATTTCCGCGCTGAGGGTGACCTCGACCCACCTTTCGAGCGCGCAGCTGGGCATAACTCTCACGACACTGCTGACCGGGTTCACGATG
>JAYVNU010000054.1:0-2209 GCA_043758345.1 Lacisediminihabitans sp. | reverse complement strand
GCGACCTGTACTTCGAGACGGGGACGGCGGATCTGGCAAGCGCCGGGCGAGTGCTCCTGGTCGCCAGCGATCGGGTGAGTGCGTTCGACCACGTGCTGTCGCCGGGTATCCCCGGCAAGGGCGAGCTGCTCACGACGCTGAGCCTGTGGTGGTTCGATCGGCTCGTGGGGGTACCGAATCACCTGGTCGCCGATCACGAGCTGCGAGGGGATTCACTGCGAGACCTCATTCCGGATGCCGTGGTCGGGCGCGCGATGCTCGCTCGCGCCCTCGATATGTTTCCGATCGAGTGCGTGGTGCGCGGTTACCTCGCGGGCTCCGGCTGGCTCGAATACCAAAAGTCCCAGACGGTATGCGGTATCGGCCTGCCAGCGGGGCTCGCGAACGGCGATCGCCTTCCCGAGCCGATCTACACGCCGGCGTGGAAGGCTCCGATGGGCGAGCACGACGAGAACATCCCCTTCGAACGCACAGTCGACCTTGTGGGGTTGGGAGTCGCCGAGGCGCTGCGCACCCTCAGCCTCGAGGTCTTTTCACGGGCATCGGCAATTGCGGAGTCCCGCGGCGTGATCCTGGCGGACACCAAGTTCGAATTCGGTGCCAATCGCGACACCGGCGTGATTACGCTCGCGGACGAGGTGCTGACGAGCGACAGTTCGCGCTACTGGGATGCCACGACCTACGCCGCGGGGGGACCCGACCGGCTCGCAAGCTTCGACAAGCAGATCGTGCGCGACTGGTTGAGCGTGAACTGGGAACAGCGCGGCAGCCCGCCGTCGCTCCCGCCCGAGATCGTGGCGCAGACCGCGGCCCGCTACCGGGAGCTGATCGAAAGACTCACCGGCTCATGATCGTGCGTCAGGTCGCCTGGGACGACCCTGAAGCCACCGCGCTCCGTGGAGCCCAGCGCGCCGAAATGGAGCTGCGCTACGGCACGCCCGATTCCGAACCAGGGCCGGCTCCGACTGCCGCCGACATCACGGTATTTTTCGTGGCCTTCAGCGACGACGACGAGCCTGCGGGGTGCGGCGGGCTGCGGCAACTCAGCGACGCCGAGGCGGAGATCAAGCGCATGTACGTGGTACCGCACCACCGCGGGTCGGGCGTCTCCACCGGCATCCTCGATGCCCTCGAGAGCTTTGGCCGGGAGCGCGCGTGGCTGCGCCTCGTACTCGAGACGGGTGATGCGCAGCCGGATGCCATCCGGTTCTACGAGCGCGAAGGATTCACGCGCATCCCCAATTTCGGTCACTACGCCGACTCGGCGCTCTCGATCTGTTTCGAAAAGTCACTGTTCAGCAGCGATCCTGCCGACGACGCGCTGTGCGAGGGATGCCAGTAGGCACTGCTTTTTCGCGGGGTCGATGGCAAGCGCATCCCGACCGGGTCATGATTCCGAAGCGGTCTCGATACGTGCGCATCGCGCTGTTCGACAACTCAGTTTGGATCCGTGCGGCGATTCGTCAGCCATGCGCTCGAACAATTCGGCGCATGGCTGACGATCGGCGGCGCGGTGCGAACGTGCCTCGACGAATGGCCGCGGGCTCAGGTCCGCGGTGCGGCGGTAGCGGAATAGTTGTCGCATCAACTAAGTTGATTCTGGTATGACCGCAACAGACCTCCTCGCCGCCGACACCTCGATGGGTGCCGTGACCCTGCTCGTCGCCGACCTCGACGGGATGACCGCCTATTACCGTGACGCCGTGGCGCTCAGCGCGCTGGCCTCCACCGTCGACACCGTGACGCTCGGCCGCGGCACGACCCCGTTGATCATCCTGCGTGCGGCCCCCGAGCTGGTTCAGGCGAGTCCGCGCGATGCCGGGCTGTTCCATACGGCCATCCTGTTCGAAACGGAAGCCGCACTTGCGGCATCCGTCTATTCGGTCGCGACGAAAGCCCCCGGCACCTTCACTGGCAGTTCCGACCACCTCGTGAGCAAGGCCTTCTACTTCACCGACCCGGAGGGCAATGGGGTTGAGCTCTACTGGGACCGCGATCGTGCGGAATGGGGCTGGGTGCACGGCCAGGTCGAGATGTCCACGCTCTTTCTCGACCCGAATGCCTTCCTGCAGGAGCACCTCACCGAGGCTGCCGTCGCCGCTCCGAACTTCGGCGAGGCGGTCGTCGGCCACGTGCACCTCGCGGTGGGTGATATCGCCTCGGCCCGGGAGTTCTACGTCAACCGTCTCGGCTTCAAGCAGACCATCAT
>JAYVNU010000053.1:0-2210 GCA_043758345.1 Lacisediminihabitans sp. | reverse complement strand
GGTGAGCTCGTTGTAGAGCGGGTGGGCGTTCTTGCCGTTCACCCTTGTCTTCTCGAACATCGGGAAGGTGACTCCCCAGGTGGTCGAGCAGTACTCCTTGATGGCGTCTTCGCTGCCGAGCTCCTGCAAGAACTGATTGCTCGGAAATCCGAGCACACTAAAACCGCGCTCCGCATAGGTCCTCTGCAGGTTTTCGAGTTTCTCGTATTGGGGGGCGAGCCCACATCGAGAGGCGACATTGACGACGAGGTAGACCTTGTCGCCGAGGTCGGAAAGGGTGGTCGACGTACCGTCGATGGTCGTGAGGGGGATGTCGCCGAGAGGGCTGCCACTGAGTGTCATAACAGTGAAACCTACCCTCAGAAGCAGGGTATTCCACACCTCTCGAAGCTGTGAATGAGTCGAGTACGAGCGGGGTCGGCGAATCCGAAGCGAGCCCCCATCACCTCTCCAGAGCGTCCTCACCTCGATCCCAGCAAGTTTTCGCTATCGTCGTGTGGTGGTGCACCAGATCGACGCACCGGCACACTGTGCCGATATTCCAGCGGAAAGCCCGTCATGCCCGACAGCCCGATCTCAGCCACACCCTACGAGGTGCTCGGCGTGAGCTCGACGGCGACCCAGGATGACTTGCGTCGCGCCTATCGGCGGCTGGTGCGGGAGACCCATCCCGACACCGGGGGAGACGCAGAGCGCTTCACCTCGGTGCAGGTGGCCTGGGAACGAGTAGGCGACCCCGATGACCGCGCGGCTTACGATCGAGGACGCCCCACCTCGAGGGGCGCTGACACTCCTGCCACCTGGGCGCCGCAATCGCGCCCGAAGCAGGCCGACACGCGCCCCCGCGCCCGTTCTTACGGGCATCCGGGAGGTTGGAGGCGGGAACGCTACCTCGTGCTGATGCGCGAATGGGTCGGCAGGGGGGAGCCGCTCGAGGATCCCTATGACCCCTCCCTGGTTCGCTCGGCTCCGATGGAACTGCGGCATCTGCTCGCGGACGCTCTCGCTGAAGAAGCGACGGCGCGCGCGCTGGCGGCGCTCGGCATCGGATACACCATCTGGCACGACGTGAGTACCGGCGCTCCCGAAGAAAAGATCGACCACGTGGTGCTCGGCCCAACCGGAGTCTTCGCAATCCTGTCCGAAGACTACGGCGAGCCGGTACGCAGCAGGCGCGGCGAACTGCTCGGCAAGCCCCTCGGGGAGGCCCGCCCGATGCACGACCTCGGGGTGCGGGCCAAGATCGTGTCACGGGCGGCACGGGTCAAGTTCACGGCGCTGCTGATCGTGCTTCCCGACGATGCACTCGACGAACCGTACACAGTACTCGGGGCGATTCGCGGTGCCGCCACTGTGATCGCCCGCCGGTCCATGCTGCCGGTTCTGCTTCGCGACGGCGTGCCGGGAACGCGGGTGATCGGCGGCAACGAGCTCTTCGATGTGCGCACTCGACTGCAGGGTGGCATCCGCTTCGTCTGATCGCGGATGCGCTTCTCTGATGCGCTTCTCAGGCGGCCGGGAGCAGTCCGGCCACCAGAAACCGGGCCACGTACGATGCGATCGTGAGCATGACCACCAGGCCAAGGTGCCACCACAAAGGCGCGGATCCGTGGCCGGATTGCCGCCGCACAGATACGGTGCGTGCGATGAGATAGCCGAGCGGACCGAGGAGCAACCACCAGCGGCTCGGCACGCGGCTGTAGCCCAACGCGTCGAGCCTTCGGCAGTCCCTGGTCGCCGCCGCCACTGACCAGAGGAGTGGCAGCGGCACGATCGAAAGCGCCAACCACACCGAGAAGGTGACAGCGAAACCGATTCCGACGCCGCTGACCACGCCGATGAGTGGTGTTGCACTGAGCGCCCAGGCACCTCCGGTGTTCCACCGCGTGGGCGCAATTGGCGCCCAGGATCGAGATCTACCGGCATCGACCGTCGCGCCCGACCCCTCGCCGCCGAAGGGCACATAGGCCGGCATCTCGGGTTGCGGCGGCAGCACAGCGCGGGGCAACGGGACCAACGGCAAGGTACGTGCGAGGACACTGCCGGGGCGCGGGACATCCGATGGACGCATCGACGGGCTGGCCGCCACGTATTCGGTCCACTCGGCGCCGCTCCACCAGCGCAGATCGCTCCGCCCGACGGGATCGGTGAACCATCCGGGCGGAGCAACGACGAGGCCGCCGTCAGCCACCGCGGTTCACCGGCGTCGC
>JAYVNU010000052.1:0-7033 GCA_043758345.1 Lacisediminihabitans sp. | reverse complement strand
TTGATCGTCGCGAGGGTCGCCGAATCTTTCCCGGCGAGTGACGCGGCCACCGCGATCGCCCGTGGCAGGATGTCGGACTCCGATGCCGTCTCGTCGACGATCCTCAGCGACGCGGCATCCACTCCCCCGTAGCGTCGCCCGAACACCATCGCCTCGTGCGCGACCTGGGGGGTGAGCTTCGAACTGACCAGGGCGCTCATCCCCGGGGAGAAGGCGAGCCGGATATCGATTTCGGGCAGGCAAAAGAATCCACGATCTTCCCGCATGATCCGGATGTCGTGCGCGAGCGCGAGCATCGCCCCCGCGGCATAGCAGTGCCCCTGGAGGGCGGCAACGGTGGGCACGCCGGCCGCCACTACCTGCGCGAACAGCTCGTGAACGGCCAGCAGAAGTTCGGACGCGCGGGGCTGGTTCGCCGTTAGCCAGTCGAGATCGAGACCGTTCGACCAGAACTTGCCCTCGCCGACCGTTACGAGCGCCCTCGGACCGGATGCCGCCTCGACCACCGCAACGAGACGGGAGAGTTCCGCAACGGTGTCGAGGTTGAAGCGGTTCTCACCGTCGTCGAGGTGCAGGACGAACACCGCCTCCAGCTGCTCGAGAAACATGGAATAGCCCTCTCTTCCTCGCTCGGGACACCCCATATTTCTGGGCATACGTGCGGCAAACTGCCAGCAAGCTGGCATTGAGTTCTCCACCGAACTTCCGGCGACTCTCGAACGTGCACGTTTGTTCAGCCTACTTGTGCGGTGTCGCGGCGAGAGATTGAATCGATTTTGCTCGAGGGGTCATGGTGACCCTCGACGCGGGGGACGACCTTCGGCTGGCCGTTCCGATTGAAAACCAACAAAGGAGTTCGGACCACGTGAAGCAGAAATTTTTCCGGAGGAACGCCTTCTGGCTCGTGTTCTCCCTCGTGCTGTGCCTCGTGTCGGCGCTCGGCGCGAACATCACCCAGTCATCCGGCGGGGCTGTGTCCATCCAGAAGATCACCTTTCCGGGAGCCAGTGGCGGCACCCTGAGCGCCCTTCTTCTCAAGCCGAACGGTGCGAGCGCCAGTGATAAGCGACCGGCCATCGTTCTCGCCCACGGATGGTGGAACGAGAAGGAGATGCAGGACTCGAATTACGTCGAGCTCGCACGCCGTGGCTACGTCGTCATGTCGATCGACATGTACGGGCATGGCAGTTCGTCGTACATGAAGGAGGGAAACGAAGCCGTCGCAGCGACCGGGATGTATGACGCGGTCAAGGAGATCGCGACCCTCCCCTACGTCGATACGAACAAAATCGGCATCAGCGGACACTCCAACGGGGCGCGGGCGGCCAACTTCGCCATCCCGCTCGACGATGCTGCAGCGACACCACTGATCAAGTCGGTCTACCTCGTCGACGACGACCCGATCTATGTGGACGCCAAGGGCGCGTACTTGAACTACTACGGAAACCGTGACGTCGGCGTGCAGGCTGACCAGTTCGACGAGTTCTTCTTTCGCAGTTACGACAAGACCGGTAAGGCGCTGACGAATCCCGGCCAGTACATCGGCTCTCCGAACGCGCAGTCGTTCCTGCACTTCGGCGCATCCGATTCCTCGAACAAGCGTTCGTCGTTCCACTTCTATTCGCAGACCGTCGATGGGCGGAGCGCGCTTCGCATCATCAACAACCCGCCGCAGACGCACCCGTGGGGTCCGTTCTCGAAGCAGGAGGTGACAAGCCTTCTCACCTTCTTCGACAAGTCGCTCGGCACCCCGAACGCGATCCCGGTCGGCTCGCAGATCTGGCAGCTCAAGGAATTCTTCAACGCGCTCGGACTGATCGCCTTCGCGATCTTCCTCGTCGCCTTCGCCAGGGCCCTGCTCGGAGTTCGACTGTTCGCCGGGCTGCGGTACACCCAGCCGGCCGAACTCCCGGCTCGGGATCGCAAGGGACTCACCTGGTTCTGGGGCAGCCTCGGACTGTCTGCGCTGTTCTCGGGATTCAGCTACGTCTTCCTGAGCAACTTCACCCCGCTGGCCGCCGTATACGTCACCGGAGTACCACCGCTGATCCCTCAGGGAGCGGTGTTCTTCATCGGTCTCTGGGCCGCGATCAACGGCATCTTCGCCCTGATCGTCATGACGCTGTCGTACCAGCTGTTCGGAAAGAAGAGCGGTCAGAATTTCCGGGAGGTGGGAATCCTCCCCGGATGGAAGAAGTTCTGGCTCGGCATCCTGCTCGGCCTGATCACAGTGGTGGCCGCGTTCGGTATCGTCTTCGTGCTCGGGTATTTCTTCAACACCGATTTCAGGCTGTGGGTGCTCGCGATTCCGACGTTCACGCCCGACAAACTGCTGATCGCGCTGCTCTACCTGCCGCTGTTCCTCATCTACTATTTGGCAAACTCAGTTGCGATCAACGGTTTCAACCGGTTCACGCTCGGAAAGAAGGAGTGGGTGAACACGCTGATCCTGACGGTGTTCAACGTGCTTGCCCCCGTCATCCTGGTGCTCGCGCAGTACCTGACCTTCGCAGGTTCCGGTGAGCTCATTCCGGGCTTCGGTGGCATCTTCTCGATCTGGCTGTTCCCGGTGATCGTGTTCCTCGGCGTCGCGGCCGTGCTCAGTCGCAAGATCTATCGTGCGACCAACAACCCGTACATCGGTGGATTCATCATGGCGGCCCTCGCGTCGGTCATCTCGGTGACGAACACGCTGACCTACGTGCAGTAGCGCAGGGGAGCAGCATAGGGGAGCAGGGGAGAGGGGCACGGCGCACCACACCGCGCCCCTCTCCCCTGCCTGACTAGCGGCCGAGCGACCGCACGAAGTCGTCGATGGCGGCGAAGGCGCGACCGAAGCCCACCGGGAAGACGCCATCCGATTCCCCCGGACGACGAGCGTCGGGATGTCGATGGCCGGCAGTCGGGACAGCAGCGTCGAGTCGCACCTATAGGGGTCACCGGCGTAGGCGTCGAGTTCCGCGGCGTTGCCTGCGATTATCGCCATCACCTGGCACTCGATCGAGCGCTCTCCGCCATCGGCCTGACCGTCGTGCAGTGGAATGCACCGCGTGAGATCGAGGAGGCGCCGAATTCGTCGGCTCACGATCTCGCTCTCACAACCTTCCAGAGCGACCAGTCCTTCGGCACTCTCGCGAACCGGCTCGTCGACAAGGGACTCATCGACCGCTCCCCCGGCTCCGGTCGGCGCATCGAGCACCGCCTGACGGCGGAGGGCCAGAGGATGCCGGCCGCATGTCATGAGATCACCGGCCGCATGTTCTCGCGATCGTTCGCCCCGCTCGACGACGCCGAGCGCGAGGTGCTGTTCGATCTGCTCGGACGAATCGGCCAGCCCCAGTAACAGGCCGGCTCTGTCGGCACCGGATTGCCGCGCGCAGCGGCCTCGGACATCACGCGCCGCTCAGCGCCGCACTCTCCCTCGCGACGTGGCTGCGGGCATGCTCGACCGCCTCGTCGAGATCGTCGAAGACATGGTTCGGATGCCGGAGCGAGGAGAGAACGCCGACGCGGGTGAGCAATCGCACGTGCTGACTCTGGATACCTTTGACCAGCACCGTGATTCCACGGAGTTCCAGCCCGTGGATCATTTCCGCGATCACGCGGGCGCCTGTCGCGTCGAGAACCTGCAGCTGCGACATCCGGATGATCACGACCGACACCGTACTGATCCGCGTCACGCGCTCCATCATCCGATCCGCGGCGCCGAAGAACAGGGCGCCGTCGAGTCGGAACAGCGCGATCCGCTCGTCCCCCGTCCGAGCCGGAAGGGGTAGCTCTTCGCGATGGACTCCGCCGGAACGGGCGAGTGCGCGCAGCGCGAAGAACGCCGCGACCGCGATTCCAATCCCGACCGCCACGATCAGATCGACCGACACGGTGACGATCGCGGTGACCACGAAGACGATGGCGTCCGAGCGAGTCGAACCGACGACGCTTCGCACCGTCGAGACCGAGATCATACGCGCTGCCGTGACCATCAGTACCCCCGAGAGGGCGGGGAGCGGAATCTGGGAGACGACGGTGGTCGCCAGGTACACGACAGCGAGGAGTACGAGCGAATGCACGATCGCCGCGAGTCGGCTCTTGCCCCCGGAGCGGATGTTCACGGCCGTGCGAGCGATGGCCCCGGTCGCTGGCATCCCCCCGAAGAATCCTGACGCGATGGACGCGAGCCCCTGCCCGACCAGTTCGCGATCGGCGTCGAAGGGTCCGGTGTCGGAGATGGTCGTCGCGACACGGGCGGACAGGAGGGACTCGATGGCCGCCAGCGCGGCGACGGTCAGAGCAGCCCCGACGAGCGAGCTCATCGTGCCGAACGAGACACTCGGGAACGACGGGGCCGGCAGCCGGTCGGGCAGCGCCCCGATCCGGGTGAGCGGCACCTTCGCCACGACCGCGATGACAGTGACGACGACGATGGCGATGATCGACCCGGGGAGCTTCGGGTGGATTCGGGGCGCGACAATCATGATCGCCGCGACGACGGCCACGACGGCGAGGGGGAAGACGACGGTCGCCAGGTCGACGCGCCCGAACGACTGCACCGCCGAAACGAAGGCGTTGCTGCTCGCTCCCGCTTTCGCCCCGACCGCGGCGGGAACCTGTTGGAGGAAGATGATGACGGCGATGCCGAGCGTGAAGCCTTCGATCACCGGCCAGGGGATGTACGACACTGTTCTACCGAGCTTCAGGGCCCCGGCCACGAACACGAAGACTCCGGCCATGATGCTGACGACCGCCACGATGCCGGCTCCGTGTGCGGCCACGATCGGCCCGAGCACGACGACCATCGCCCCTGTCGGCCCGGAAACCTGGATATTGGAGCCGCCGAACACCGCCGCGACGATGCCGGCCACCATCGCGGTCACGAGACCGCTCGCCGCCCCCGCCCCCGAGCTGACTCCGAACGCGAGCGCCAGCGGGAGTGCGACGATTCCGACCGTGATCCCCGCGACTACGTCGCCGCGCCAGGTACGGCGGACCGACCGGTAGTCGGCCGGGCTGGGCAGGAGCGAGCGGATGTACGCGGTGGCTTTCACCGGATCAGCTCGTGATCCTCCGTCGTGGCCAGGTCGACGGCGACCGGGAGGCTGACGGTGGAGACGAGTTGACTGTGGGTGGTTTCGAGCACCCTGACGAGTGGGGCGCGCGCGACGGAGAGCAGTCCGGCGACCTCCGGATGGGCCAGGCGATAAAAGACCTGGCCCGCGCGTCGCTCCGCGGTCACGAGGTTGTGACGGCGCAGCACCGAGAGATGCTGCGAGAGGTGGGATGCCTCGAGGCCGGTGTCGGCGATATCAGCAAGTGAGAGCTCCTTGGGCTTCGTGCGCATTCCGTCAGCGCGGCCGGCGGGTCGTCGTGAATCGACGCCCCCCGATTTCTTCCGGGGTGATCCGCACGTAGTTCCACTTGTCGACCGGAGTCTGGGAGTGGAAGTCGTGAATACCGGCATACTCGATTTCGGCTTGGAGGCTGAGCCGGGAGGCCGTCCCTCGAATCACAACGCTCCATCGCTGGCGATCGGCGATGCCATCGACCTCGAACGCGACGAGGGGATGCTTCGTGATGTCCGCCAACTTCGATCCGGGGGCGCTTCCGAAGTAGATGACGCGGTCTTTGACCAGGTAATTGATCGGGAAGATGTCGACCCCATCGCCGGCTCTCGCGCCGAGGCGCCCGAGATCGGCCGACTCGAGAAAGGCCCAGCACTGGTCGTCCGCGAGTTCCTCGACGCCGCGTGCTGTGAGATCGGTCATTGCTGTTTCGTCCTGTCCATGTCATCAGCGCCTTCGTCAAGTCCACCGCCTCCGAGACTTTCTGCATAGGGTCCTTCGTCCTGTTCTGGCCGGGAGCAGGATGGTCGCCGCACTCCGGCACCGGGAATCGGCCGCGTGCCGGACGAGAGGATAGATTCGGCTCATGCGACTTGGCGTTCTCGACATTGGGTCCAACACCGTCCATCTCCTGGTCATCGATGCCCATCCGGGCGCTCGTCCCATCCCGTTCACCTCGCACAAGCGGCCGCTACAGCTCATCGAATTTCTCGACGATGACGGGTCGATCTCCGCTACTGGGCAGCGCAAGCTCATCGAGTTCATCGCCGAAGCGACAAGCCTCGCAATGGAGCACGGAGCGGAGGACATGATGGCCTTCGCCACCTCGGCCATCCGGGAGGCCCGGAATGGACAGTCGATACTCACCCGTGTCTTAGACGAGACGGGGACGCGGCTCATCGAGTTGAGCGGGGCGGATGAGGCGGCAGCGACGTTCCTCGCGGTGCGCCGCTGGTATGGCTGGGGGTCCGGCACCATTCTCAACCTCGACATCGGCGGCGGGTCGTTCGAGTTGGCGATGGGAGCCGACGAACAACCCGAGATTGCGTTGTCGGTGCCGCTCGGAGCCGGCAGGCTCACCCGCGATTTCCTGGTCGGCGATCCGCCGTCCGCAAAGAGCATCAAGGCGGTCCGAAAGCACATCCGCGCTGTCCTCGACGGTCCTATCGCCGACATAGCGCAGTCTGGCTCTCCGACGCTGGTCTCTGCAACCTCCAAGTCTTTCCGTTCCCTCGCTCGCCTTACCGGTTCCGCACCCCGCGATAACGGCCCCTATGTGCGCCGTGAGTTGCGCGTGCACGACCTTTCCCTGTGGGCGGCGCGACTTGCGGCGATGTCCTCGACGGACCGGGCCGAGCTTCCCGGGGTGTCAATGATGCGTTCGCGCCAGTTGCTCGCAGCAGCGCTCGTGGCTCAAATCGCAATGGAGGGACTCAACGTCGAGTCGGTGCAGATCTGCCCGTGGGCGCTGCGGGAGGGCCTGATCCTTCGCCGGTTCGACCAGCTGATGACGATCTAGCTGTCGTCCCATTCGTCTTGAAGTTCTTTAGTGAGTACGGCCACTTGACCTGTGAGGGCACCGAACAATTCTGCTCGGTTGAGTCGATCGCTGGTTCGATAGCACCAAGCAACCCCTCCTTCGGCGTCCAAAGACTTGACCAGGACGAACGCCTCACTAGCCGTTTCCCCAGGCTCAA
>JAYVNU010000051.1:0-7056 GCA_043758345.1 Lacisediminihabitans sp. | reverse complement strand
GAGACGCGAAAGCAGCCGAGCAAGCGGCGCGTGCGCCGGCCTCGCCCCGTTATGGCGCGCCGGTACGGTCGCACACCAGTCCCTCCCCTGCGACGCCGGGGTTGTGATGGATATCGACGCGTTACTTTTCGGGGTACCGATGTTGCCGTTGCCTCAGGCCGCTGCCCACTACGCCGCAGCGAGGGTGCCGGTGTTCCCCTGCGTTCCCGGCGAGAAACGTCCGCTGACCGTGCACGGATTCCACGACGCCACCACCGATATACGCCAAGTACGCTCGTGGTGGGCGCGGTCGCCGATGGCGAACATCGGCATCCCCACCGGAGCGGCGTCCGGCGTCGAGGTGGTCGACGTCGACCGGCGTTCGGAGCGCTCGGGGTTCAGTCCGTTCGAAAGCGCGCGTCGGGCCGGCATCACCGCCGGGTGGGCGGTGCTTATCCGCACTCCATCCGGAGGCATTCATGCCTACTATCCCGCCGATGAGAATCGTCGACAGCAGTCCTGGCAAGCTCCTCGGGTCCACATCGACTTCCGAGGCGAAGGCGGCTACATCCTCGCTCCACCGTCGATCGTCGGCGCGGCGGCTCGGCAGGCCGGGTATGCGGTGATGGCGACAGCCAAACGAGCGCCGGTATCGATCGACGCAGAGATGCTCCACTCGTTCCTCGACCCGCTTCCGATCTCTTCTCTCTCGTCTCATCATCAGCAGCTGTTGGACGTGGACGGTTTAGCCCGGTGGGTGGCAGCCCGCGGTGAGGGCGAACGGAATGGAGCCCTGTTCTGGGCGGCCTGCCGTGCAGCCGAAACCGGTGTGACGTCGGACGAGCTCAATGCGGTCCTCGGCCCGGCAGCCCAACAGTCGGGCCTCCCGCCGAGGGAAGTCGCAACGACCATCCGTTCCGCACTTCGGACGACAGCGGGCCGAGAAGCGCTGACGCGAACGGCTCGGGAACACCATGCGCTGGGACCCAAGCGATTGGACAACGGGCCGCCGGTGCTGTGAGCCGCCGGCTGGACGGCTCGGCTACCCCCCAAGTGCGGAGATCGGAGCGATCGCCCAACCAAAATGCGACTCCTGCGGCTCAAACGGATGGTGGTGTTTGCGTCGCTCCTTGTGTGGGACGGCCCAATTGGCGCTGTCATCCACCAACAAGTTGAAGGAGTAGTCCGATGGCTATCCACACCCAACAGTCCCTCTCCGGCTTCATCGTCACCGACCCGGACCTAACCATCACCAGCAAGGGCGAGGCTCGCTTCTACGCCAAGATCGGCCAGGAACACTTCCAGCGCAATGACGATGGATCGTTCACGCAGCTCGAGTCCACCTTCCACAACCTCGTCCAGTACCGCAAGGCCGCCGAACGCTCCTACGAGCGGTTCCAGAAGGGTGACAACTTCGTCGCCGAAGGCTACGTCCACGAATACGACCACGACGTCGACGAACAGATCCAGCACGGGGAAGAGTTCGTCGCCAAGAAGATCGGACACGACGCCGCCCGGCAGCACTACATCGTAAACCGCAAAACCCCCACCACCGGTCCAGTCCACCAGGACCACAGCCCTGAGGCGAGCGGGATCGCCGACGAACTCCCGACAGCGGGAGTCGAAGCACCCGGGCCGAGTTCGGCTGCCGTTCTGAGCGGTGCCGCAGGCCGCCGAGACCAGCTCGCTGCGGTGCCCCCAGACAGTGCCCATAGGACCGCTTCTGCGCGATCGAACGCCCTGGTGCTGTGACCGTGGCGTTTGATCTGCTGGGGGCGACCCGGCCTGTCCCTCAATCATCTTCCCCCGCTCCCAGCACTCCCCCACCCCGAACCGACATGTGACGGAGGCAACAATGGCCGACAATCCGACGCTTCCGATCGAACTCCCGGAACCCGACGAGCCAGAAGAAACCGACACCGGGTTCCCCGGCGGACCCGAGGATGTTCTCCTGCCGGGACCCCCGCACCCGATAAACTGGGACCTGCTCACACCAGAGGATGCCGAACGTGAATGGTGGGCACTCGACAACTGGGTGAACCAACTCCGCCACCGGTACGGTCTGCCGGTCACGATCATTCCCCCGCACTGGCACCGGCATCCGGAACTCGTCTGGGAGCTCTCAGCGCTGCACCTCCACTGGCTCGGCGCGTACGACCCGGAGCAGGACGGTTCCGCACCCATAAGCTGGCATGCAGACTTCGCAGCAGCACGAGAACGCGTCCGGGACTGGGCCGCCATCGCCGGAATGAAACTCGACAGCGACCGCCCCACCCGGCAAACGGTCTGGCCCGGCGAGGAATCCATCGGCACACCGGACCTGTCTATCATCGAAAATCGTGCCGAGGACTTCGCCCATTTCGTGCAGGACGACGTCACCGCCCGCCGGGAAGCAGAGAAGGCGTTCTATGCAGCTACGAGCGAGCCGCCTGCACTCAAATGACGCTGCGCGTCCTCCTCGCTCCCAGCCTGAGATCAAGCTCCTCGAGCTCTATTGGTCAAGCGCCCGATCGCATCGTCCAGGATCATTGCGGTGACCGGGTCGACCTGTTCCGGCGTGACCACGTAATTGGCCCGAGTCACAGCTTCGCTGGCATGTCCGAGCAGACGAGAGGCCAGTGTGATGCCGCCCGCTTGTTCGACGAGGGTGGCTGCGGTGCGCCGGAAGATGTGAGTGGTGAACTCGTCCACCACAATATTCGCTTCGCGCAACGCGTTTTCGTTGTCGTGAACAAAGGTTCGCAGGAGCCGTTCGAAATTACTGACGCTGTACGAGCGACCCGTGCGGGTGGCAAAAAGATACGCGTCGGGCTCGACCCCCGCGGAAGCCAACCTACGCCGGACGGCAGCGGCGGTGAAGCTCGGCAGGGTGACGCGGCGCGTCTGCCGGGCCCGTTTCGGGGTCGGTTTGCGTCTCATGCCGTCCTGCCGGGTAGTGACGAGGGTTGCGGCGATCAGGAGGGTGGGCGTTTTAGCGGTGATCTCAACGTCCGTGCGGCGGAGGGCGAGGATCTCCCCGATACGGGCGCTGGTGCCGATCATGATGTCCATCCCGTCCTCAAGTCTGCGGGAGTCTGGACGCGGGCCGTCCGAGGGTGCCGCCCGCCACGCGTGCATGAGGGCGCGGGCGGTCTCGATCTGGCCGGGGGAAAGATAAGACTGGCGCTTAGGGCTTGAGGGCAGGCGTTGGACGTCCCGGATCGGGTTAAAGGACAGGACGTCCTGACGCACGGCGGTGCCACAGACCAGGCTAAGGGCGGAGCGGGCCTTGCGGGCCGCGGAGATCGATCGGGTGGCGAGGATGCGTTGCAGGATCCGATCGGCGCGGCCCACGGTCAGATCGCGAAGCATGATGCCGCCGCAGGCCGGGATGACAATGGTGCGAACACTGTCTTGGTAGCCCTCAAGGGTGGAGACCTCGACCCGGCGTGAGGTGCGGACCTCCTCCAGCCACACCTGGCACGCGTCGGCGATGGTGGAGTCGACGGTCAGGAGCTGTTCGAATCCGGTGCTCAGCTCCGCGGCCCGCTGCTGCAGCAGCTCCAGTGCGGCGTCTGCCGTGGCAGCGACGGCCTTCAACGGATGACTGGCACCGGAGTCGCCACGGATCCGACTGCGGGCCCGCACCCGTCCCTCAGCCAGGGTGGTGTACTGAATGGTGCCGAGCTGTCCCGCTGGGGTACGGGGCCTAGGCATGGTGACCCTGTCCGTGGAACCAGTCCATCACGTCGGTCAGCTCGTACCGCACATGCCGCCCGATCTTCCGGTACGGGGGTCCGCTGTGGGTCAGCCGCCAGTCCTCCAGTGTCCGCGGCGGAACCTTCAGGAGGGTCGCAAGCTCGTCCTGGGTGAGGATGACCGGAAGAGACGGTGCTGCTGTGTCGACCATGCCCCACAGGTGCGCGCCGCGCTCCGGGAGGACCGGGTTGCCTCCGGGAGCAGCCGGTAGCCGATTCGGCGCGAGGGCTGAGAACGGTGCCCGGGACGGGTTTTTTGTCCCGTATTTTGTCCCTGGAGGTAAAACGGTAGTGACGAGTGACATGAAGAAACCCCTGATTTCCGCTTGAAATCAGGGGTTTAAGAGCTGGGGTACCTGGACTCGAACCAAGAACAAAAGAATCAGAATCTTCCGTGTTGCCAATTACACCATACCCCACAGAGCCAAACCGAAGCCGGGCCGACTTACGACTCTAACCTACCGTCGAAGGCCGTTCAAAACGAGGCCGCCACCGGATCGCGGGGCGGTCTTCGATCCGGCTCGCAGCCGGTCACCGGCGACGAGTGGCAGAATCATGAGACACCCCGCATTCACCGAATCGAGTCGTCACGCCCAGCATCCTCATCTTCCTCACGAGCTGGCGGCTCGACATCGTCACGGTCGTCGCGCTCGTGATCGCGGCCGCCCTCTACGGTGCCGGGGTGGTTTCGCTGGCGAGGCGCGACATCCACTGGCCGATCCGGCGAACACTGTTCTTCTTCCTCTTCGGGCTAGGATCTTTCTCCTTCGTCAATCTCGGATTCTTCGGCGTTTGGAATCAAGACCTCCGATACGCGTTCACGACGCGAATCGCGCTGTTGCTCTTCGCTGTGCCGGGCCTGATCAGCCTCGGCGCTCCGATCACACTCAGTCGGCTGGTGCTGAGCGGGCTGCCGCTGCGCGTCATGGATGCCGTCCTCCAATCCCTGCCCGTGCGCATCTTCGGCAACGCCATTTTCGCCCCTCTCTTCGCCCTGGCGGCGTTCTGCGTGTTTCTCACGCCGCTATCCGGCACACTCCGCGAGAGCTCCGTCGCGGCATCCTTCATCACCGTTCTCGTACCTCTCGTCGGGCTGCTGATGGTGCTTCCCATCGTCGAACGCACAACCCAGCGGGCCAGCTTCTACATCACCGTCGAATTCATGCTGGTGTTCGTCGAATTGGTGATGGATGCGATCCCGGCGATCTTCATCCGGCTGAACGACAACATCCTCGACCACATCGGGCCCGTTGCGGGCGCGCTCCCGTCGTGGTTTCCGGCGGTGCTTCGCGACCAGCAGCTCTCCGGCGACTTCCTCTGGTTCATCGCCGAGGTCGCCGACGTTCCCATTCTGATCCTGCTCTTTATCCGCTGGTCGAAAGTCGACAAGAAGGAGGCGAAAAGCCTCGACGATCTCAGTGACGAGGAGATGGAAGCGCTCACGGCCGACCACCTCAGGTCACGCCGGGACTGAATAACTGCATAGAGCGGTGACCCGCGCGGAGTCTATCGGCGAATCAGGAGCCTTCCGGTGTGGAAGTGAATTATGGTTGTGTCGCGGAAGTTCATACGAAGGAACACACGAGATACCGAGGGACGACATGATGAACCGGCAGAACGGGGCCGCAATCGCTGGAGCGATTGTTCTTCTGGTGACCCTGGCAGGCTGCAGTGTGGCGACGCACAATGCCTCCGCGACTACGGCCATACCGACCCCGACCCCCACTCGAATTCCGGTTCCTACGTTGACCCCGGTACCTGCGCCAGCCGCTCCGGTTGCCGCAGCCGTCACAGCGCCGGCCCCGGTGAGTCCGACGTCGGCCGCTTGCGTAGGAACGCCGGCCGGCACCAAACACATCTATGTCAGCATCAGCGAGCAGCACATGTGGGCGTGCACCGGCGGCACTCTCCTGCTCGACGCGGCAGTCACAACCGGCGCTTCGGCCCTGACCAACGTTCATGACGCGACCCCGATAGGCACCTCGTATATCCGCAATAAAGTGCGCAACACGGTGCTTGCCGGTCACGACGTGAATGGTGCCTGGCACGACGCCGTCACCTATTGGATGCCGTTCACCGGCGGCATCGGATTTCACGATGCACCGTGGCAGACCTTTCCCCTCGGCAGCCAGCTCTATAAGACCCAGGGCTCGCACGGCTGCGTGCACGTGCCTCTCGGCGACCTGACGACCCTCTTCAGCTGGGCACCGATCGGAACCCCCGTAACCGTTCGCGCCTGACGCAGGCCGCTGCTTCCGCAGCTACGCCAAAGACGCGAGTCTCCGGTGACCACGGCCACTCCCCCGGCGGAATCTGCACCGGTTCGGTGGACGGAGTTCCTGTCGGCTCGGTGACGGTCGATAGTTCTCTGACGCGCCCCAGCCGTCTTGGAAGGGTGGACTGGGGCTGGCGTGGCGTCGGTGCCGCGGTCGTTGCGCTCGCCGTCGGGATCGGCATCGGCACAAGTGTCGGCGCGACTCTTGCGCGAGCATCCGCCACAAGCGCCGCGCTCCCTTCCTCGTCCCCGGAGAAGATTGGTCGCTGAACCGCCGGGCCACCGAAGATGCTCGATGTGTTCAAACGACAACGGGTCGCCACGGATATACCCGCCACTGCGGTCTCCGGTACCGAACTGAGTTCAGACACGTTTCGTCTGCTCAGCGGTTCTCCCAGCGTCAACCCCAGTGCTCCTTCGGCCTACGCGGTGCGAAACACGGCCGGTTCACCCTGCATGCTATTGATTGCCGGCGACTCGCGGCAGACGACGATCAGCTACGTGCCGGAGCCAGAAATTTCTCGATCAGGAATATCGGCCTGCACACAGGACGCGACGCGTTACTACTCCGCCCTCTGGACGGACGAAACGGTGTCCGGATATAGCCCTCAGGTCAGGGCAGTGACCCTGCCGGGTTGGCTCACCTCGAACCGCCGCTCAGTTCGAACCGCGGCGTCGACCGCTCCCGGTCCCTACCCGCGCCGGTTCATAACTCATGCGGTTTGCGTCGAGTCAACTATTGCCCCCCGGAAGTACCGCACTCTCGGGGCCGGCAAACTCGAACTGCAGGAGTTATGGCCGGAAGCGACGGCCGGGAGCGGCGGCCTAGTGCGGCGGGAAGCGGCCAAACGGCGGCCAGCGGCCGACCGGCGGCCATGGCCGCCCGTGGAGGAGCCCGCTACCCCGACCCCAGCGTTGCGGTGTGGTGCGCGGAGTACACGCTCGCCGAGACACACCGAACCGAGATCGTGACCGGGGAGCCGAGCGCGGTGGCCGGGGCAAAGGTGTGGGCTCAACCCGTGCCGTAGCGATTCGCTGCACGCACGCCGGTGAGCACGCGGTCGG
>JAYVNU010000050.1:0-2224 GCA_043758345.1 Lacisediminihabitans sp. | reverse complement strand
GCCGAGGAGGCGATGGCCGCGCTGCTCCCCGCCGAGGTCGAGCAGGTCTATCTCCAGCACGACCTCTCGGTCGTCGCCCCCGGCCCGCTCACCCCCCGCGTGGATGCCCGGCTCCGCGCCCTCGCAGATGTCGAGTCGCGCGCGCTCGCGTCGAGCTATCGCGTGTCGACGCAGAGCGTCAATAGGGCGATGGCGGCCGGCGAGACGCGCGAATCCCTACTGGAGTTCCTCGTCGGGATCTCGCTGACCGGCATCCCCCAGCCCCTCGACTACCTGATCGCCGAAGCCACGGCACGCTACGGACAGGTGCGGGTCGGGGCACTTGCCGGCGACGGTGTCGGCGAACGCGGCGCTCCGCAGAGTTACGTCCGTTCCGACGATGCACAGCTGCTCAGTACGATCATGGTCGACCAGAGCCTCTCCACCCTCGGCCTCGTGCGCGTCGATCCTCAGCGGGTGACGAGCCGTTTTCCGCTGGACGTCGTGTTCTGGTCGCTGAGTGACGCACGGTATCCGGTCGCCGCAGAAGACGCGGGGGGCGACATCCTCTCCGTCCGGCGCCAGCGCACCGCGCGCCCGAGCGTCGCCGGAGTCATCGATCCGATCGCGTCGCTCATCGAACGACTGCGCATCGGCGGCGAGCCGGAAGACGACGAGACCGGCCAGGCCTGGCTACTGCGGCAACTGGATGTCGCGATCAAGGCCCGCGTCGGCCTCACGGTCAGCGTGCGCATGCCGAACGGTTCCATCGTCGACTACCAGCTCGAGCCGACGAGTGTCGGCGGGGGGCGCCTTCGCGCCCGCGACAAGAAATCGGCCATCGAGCGCACCCTGCCGCTCACCAGTATCGCCGGGCTCTCCCCGGCCGAGTAGTCGCGTCTACGAACTCGGCCGCGCGAGGCGATTCCGCGGACTCGGCCGCGCGAGGCGGTTCTGCGGACTCGGCTGCGGGCTCGGCCGCGTCAGTCGGCGATGCGGCTGACTCGCACATGAATGGCGGCCGTCTCGGCGACTGCCGGGTCGAGGGCGTCGCGGATGGCATCCGAAACGGTCAGCGCCGTCGTCGGAGCCTGCACCGCTGTCGACACCCCGACACTCGCGATGACCGAGAGACCGTCGACACCGGGCGCGACGCTGACGAGGCCCACCGGCTCTGTCGTCGCGATGGCGCGGGCCGACCTGACGAGCGCTGGCTCTGCGGAGAACAGCGAGCTGACCCCCGGCACCACCCGAACGACGGCGTCGAGTCGAAGGGCCAGATCGTTCAATTCTGTGTTCACGACTCATCCTCGATCGCGGTGCTGAGCATGTGCACGTCGACAACGGTGACATCGATCGCACTCACATGGAGTTCTGTGTGCTTGAGCAATTCGGAATGTACTCGCTCCCGCACCGACTGGGCCAGAGCCATCAAGGGCGCGCTGAGCACGACACTGATGGTGAGCGAGACCGTGATGGTCGCCTCTGCGCGCTCGCCTTCGAGGTCGCCCTCTATCGAGCAGCTGCCCACGAGCACGCCGTCCACGGAATCGCCGGCCGCACGCACCAGCTCCCGAATCGCACCCTCGGTGATTGTGAGCCGGGTATTCGGGTTCGTCGCCGCGTAGGGAATGTCCCGGCCGGCCCGAACCTCCCGGCCGATGGTTGCGAGCAGCGTGGCGAGCCAGGTCTCGTCGACGCCCGGAGAGTCGAGCGCGTCTTTGCTCACCAGCTCGGTCGACAGGGTGCCGAGACGCTCGAGCGAGTCGAGCATCGCCTGGCACTCCGCATTCTCGTCGATTTCAGGGATGCCGGGTGTGCGTCCGCGGTCGAGGTAGTCCGCGAGCTGCTCGAGCGAGTAGCCGGAGCCACCGATGTCGGTGTCCGGATCACTTTCGGGATTCATCGCCATTCCTCCATCTCCTTTACCACTGTCGCACGAGCTCGCGCGAGCTTTCCGCGCACTGTCTGGGGCGTCATCCCGAGCTCCTCAGCGATCTCTTCGTAGGAGTAGCCGCCGACCTCCTTGAGCACCCAGCACTGCTTCTGGCCCTCGGGGAGGCGATCGAGAACGGCGCTGAGGGCCTCGAGACGGGATGTCGCGATCGCGCGTTGCTCCGGGCCGAGATCCACGTCTTCCGCGCGTTCCTCGTCGATCTCGGCGGAGGGCTTTCGCTGCCGGATGCGATTGGTCGCTTTGCGGGAGAGGATGCTCAGCAGCCAGGAGCGCACCTTCGTGAAGTCC
>JAYVNU010000049.1:0-7077 GCA_043758345.1 Lacisediminihabitans sp. | reverse complement strand
CAGCTCTTGGGGGAGTGTCGGTCCGGATTGGATGTCTTGCATGTACGCCGCGCCCGCAAACGCTTTGCGCTCAGATGCGTCAATCGCGACAGGATCTTTGCCCCGGTGAAGCGGCAGAAGCCTCCACAGGTCCGCTTGTCCGGAACAGCTGTCACAATCCGGAATGACGTGGCACGCGGCAGTGGTGCCCCCAGGCAGATTTGAACTGCCGCCCCTGCCTCCGGAGGGCAGTGCTCTATCCCCTGAGCTATGGGGGCCAGGAGTGCGTTCTAGGATACCAGCGGATCGCACCCGCGCGGTGCGGGGCGGCGAGGCATCCATCCGATAAGACGACAAGACGATAAGACGACAAGACGACAAGACGACAAGAAAGTGTCGCCAGTGGGAGAACACGCACGCACGACACCCGCCCGTAACAGGGCAGTGGCAGGATCAATCCATGCTTCGCAACGTCTCGTGCCGTATGGCGATCGACATCTCCGGTCGCACCAACATGGTCTTCAGCCTTGCGGTCGCCGAGGGGGCACAGCTCGCCTCCGAACGGCTCGACATCATGCTCGACGGTGTGCGGATCGAACCGAACGAGCGCGTCGATCGGCACGGTTCCCGGTTGCACCAGCTGATCTCCTCAGCCGGACGGATGACCGTCGACTATGCCGCAGAGGTGCAGGGCCAGACTCCCGCCGCCCCCGTCGACGACCTCGACCTCGTCGTCTACCTGCGCCCGAGCCGCTACTGCGAATCGGACACTCTCACCCCGACGGCGCGCTCCGAGTTCTTCGGACTGTCGGGAACAGAACTGCTCACCGCCGTCGGACAGTGGGTGCAGAGCCGGCTGTATTACGTCCCCGGATCGAGCAGGGTGACGGATGGCGCGGTCGGAACGCTCCTCGCCCGCCAGGGGGTCTGCCGCGACTACGCGCACCTCGTGATCGCTCTACTCCGCGGCATCGATGTGCCGGCTCGGATGGCCGCGGTCTATGCGCCGGGCCTCAGCCCGATGGACTTCCACGCTGTCGCGGAGGCCTGGGTCGACGGAACGTGGCACATCGTCGATGCGACCGGCCTCGCGCCACGGCAGAGCCTCGTGCGCATCTCGACCGGCCGAGATGCGGCCGACACCGCGTTCCTGACCAATCACTGGGCCGACCTCACACTGCTCGACCTTCAGGTGCTCGCCATCGTCGACGACCTCCCGCGGGATGACCCGTCGATGCTGGCCCAGCTGCGCTAGCCAGCCAGCAAAACGCGGCAGCAGGCTGCGTTAGCGAGCCGAGTTGAGCGCCTCGGTCAGCAGGCTCGAGGCGTCGCTCACGCCGGCGAAGTAGACGGATGTCGCACTCAGCCAGTAACGACCGGTGAACACGTCGACCCGTCCGGCCTGGCCTTTCGCCGAGAAGTAGGAGGCGGTGCCGAGTCCCGACCCCGGCGTTCCGGTCGCCGCTGTCGCACGGATCGCCCCGAGATCGGCGGCGCTCGGCTTCGCGATGGTGATGGTGATGGTGTCGCCCGACGTCTGGTTTACCCAGTTGCAGGCGGTGCCCCGATCGGCTTTCGCCGTCGCCGCTGCTGATCCGGATGCCGGGGTGAACGGCACCTGCAGCCCGAAGTTGGGGTTGAAGTCGTACATCGCCTGGGCCGACACCAGCGTGGTGCAGTCGACGGTGACGGCCTGTGCAGGGGCGCCGGGGGCCGCCGTCGCACTCGCGCTCGGGGTCGCCGAGGGGGTCGGGGTCGCGGTCTCGGTCGGGGTGGCGGAGGGGCTGGCCGACGGGCTCGACGACGCTTTGGGCGTCGGTGCGCAGCCGGCCAACAGGAGGGCGGCGAGACCGATCGTTGCGACGAACAGGAGTCGTGTGCTGGCGCGCTGAGACATGCTGACATCATTGCTGACCGGTCCACTTTCGGGGCGGCTGGCGCGCCAGCAGCTCCCGATAGAATCGACAATCGTGACCCCAGCCGAACTCTCCGCCCAGTTGCTCACCGTCGTCGATGGTGCGCTCGAGCGACGCGGCGAGAGCACCCTCACCGTCGGAATCGACGACGTTCTGCTCGAGCGCCCGAAGAATCGCGAGCACGGAGACTGGGCGTCGAACATCGCCATGAAGCTCGCGAAACCGTTGAAGACGAACCCGCGAGAGCTCGCCCTCGAGCTCGCCGACGGCATCCGCTCGATCGATGGTGTGTCCTCGGTCGAGGTCGCCGGTCCCGGATTCATCAACATGACTCTGGATGCCGCCGCGGCCGGCGCCATCGCGAAGACCATCGTCGAACAGGGTGACGAGTTCGGCCGTGGCACCCTCTACGACGGGGTGAAAATCGACCTCGAGTTCGTCTCGGCGAATCCGACCGGTCCGATCCATCTCGGTGGGGTCCGCTGGGCCGCTGTGGGTGACAGCCTCGCCCGCATCTTCACGGCAGAGGGTGGCATCGTCACCAAGGAGTACTACTTCAACGACCACGGCGGCCAGATCGACAGGTTCGCCCGCAGCCTGCTGGCGAGCTATCTCGGCGAACCGACACCGGAGGACGGCTACGGCGGACAGTACATCGCCGACATCGCCGATCGTATTGTCGCCGGCTTCGACGGGGATCTGGCCTCGATCATCCGCGAAGACCAGCAGGAGATCTTCCGGGCCCTGGGCACCGACCTCATGTTCGCTGACATCAAGGCGAGCCTCCACGATTTCGGAGTCGACTTCGACGTCTATTTCCACGAGAACAACCTGCACGAGGGCGGCGACGTCGGGCGCGCCATCGAGCGCCTGCGCACGGCGGGCCACATCTACGAGGCCGAGGGGGCCACCTGGTTCCGGTCGACCGACTTCGGCGATGACAAAGACCGTGTCGTCATCAAGAGCGACGGCCAGGCCGGCTACATCTCGGGCGATTTCGCCTATTACCTGAACAAGCGGGAGCGCGGATTCGAGCGCAACTTCATCATGCTCGGAGCTGATCACCACGGCTACGTCAAGCGGCTGATGGCGATGACCGCGGCCTTCGGCGATGCGCCATACGTCAACCTCGAAATCCTCATCGGGCAGATGGTGAACCTGGTCAAAGACGGAAAACCGCAGCGCATGAGCAAGCGTGCCGGCACGATCGTCGTGCTCGAAGACCTGGTGGATGCGGTGGGGGTGGATGCCGCACGCTACGCCCTCGTGCGCTCCTCGAGCGATTCACAGCTCGACATCGACCTCGACCTGGTCACCAGGCGTACCAACGAGAATCCCGTCTTCTACGTGCAGTACGCGCACGCCCGCACCCGCTCGGTGGCCCGCAACGCTGCAGCTGCCGGGGTCGATCGCGATGCCTTCGACGCGTCCCTGTTGACGCACGACACCGAGAGTGTCCTGCTCGGCGTTCTCGCTGAGTTTCCGCGCGTGATCACCCAGGCGGCGGAGCTGCGGGAGCCACACCGGGTGGCCCGCTACGCGGAGGAGCTCGCAGGCGCCTATCACCGCTGGTACGACAGCTGTCGCGTCACACCGCTCGGTGATGAGACCGTCACCGATCTCCATCGCACCAGGCTCTGGCTGAACGATGCGGCGGGTGTCGTGCTTCGCAACGCGCTCGCACTGCTCGGTGTCAGCGCCCCGGAGCAGATGTGACCGCACTGTCAGACGCGCCTCGCCGCAGGCACCGTTGGCGCATCGCGCTCATCGCGCTCGTGATCGTCCTGGCGCTGCTCGTCGTCGCCGCGATCGTCGCCGACGGCGTCGTTCGCAAGCAGGAGGCGAGCGTGGTCGAGTCGGGCATCCGCGCCTCGCTCGCGATTCCGGCATCCACTCCCGTCGATGTCACTGTCGGAGGCACCTCCGCGATCCTCCAGTACCTCTCCGGAAAGCTCGAGCGCGTCGATGTCGCTGTTCCGTCCCTGACCATCGGTGGGTTCGCCGGCGCTGCGAGTCTCACCGCGAAGGGGATCTCGACCGGCACCGCTGGTTCGGTCGACTCGGCGAAGCTCGTCTTCTCGACCGACCAGAATGGCCTGAAAAAGCTCCTCGCCGGCGTCAGTTCCGTGAACATCAGATCGGTGTCGATCGCGTCGGGTGCGATCAAGATCGGCACGACGGTCTCGGTCATCGGACTCAAGGTGCCCGTGGCAGCCGCCCTCACTCCGTCAGCCGTCGACGGCAAGCTGTTACTGACCCCGCGGTCGTTCGTGGTCAACGGCGCGACGATCCCGGCGGCCGATCTCAGGGGCAGGTTCGGGGAGATCGCCGATTCACTCACGAAGACGCAGACGATCTGCGTTGCCGACCAGCTGCCGAGGGCACTCGCCCTCGATTCGGCGGCGGTGAGCGGCTCTTCGCTCGTGCTGGGCGTCAGCGCGAAGTCGCTCGTGCTGAACAGCGACCTGTTCGCGAGCAAGGGCACCTGTCCGGGGCAGTGATCGGCATGTCGATACACTTATCAGAGCTTCGTGGGCTGTGCCAGGTCAGTCCGTCATGCTCTGTCGATCATCCGTGAGGCTCTCCGTGTCAGCCAGTCCGCTCGCCCCCGCGTGGCTCTCACCGCCCGCGGACGTCAATGATCTGTCGGCGTCCGTCTGGCCTGGGAACGCGACCCGCTCGACGAACGGCGAACTGCTCCTCGCCGGGGTGTCGGTGACCGAACTCGCGTCCCGCTTCGGCACACCGGTCTTCGTCATGGACGAGGCGGATGTCCGCGGCCGCGCGGAGAACGCCCGCGCCGCCTTCGACAGCGAGTTCGCCCGCGTCGGCACGACGGCGAAGGTTTACTACGCTGGCAAGGCGTTCCTCTGCACGGAGCTCGCACGCTGGGTGACCGAAGCCGGACTCTACGTCGACATCTGCAGCGGGGGAGAGCTCGCCGTGGCGCTCGCCGCCGGGATCGATCCGTCCCGTCTCGGCTTCCACGGCAACAACAAATCCGTCGCGGAGATCGATCGAGCGGTTCGCGAGGGCGTCGGAGTGATCGTGATCGACTCGATCATCGAGATCGAACGGATCGCGGATGCCGCCGCACGCCACTCCCGTGTGCAGAGGGTGCGGCTGCGACTCAACAGCGGGGTGCACGCACACACCCACGAATATCTTGCGACGGCCCGCGAGGACCAGAAGTTCGGCATCACCATTGCAGACGCCGCGGCGGCGGTGCGTGACATCCGCTCGCACGATTCGCTCGAGTTCCTCGGTCTGCACTCGCACATCGGTTCGCAGATCTTCGAACCCGACGGTTTCGTCGAGGCGGCCAGTCGACTGCTCACCGTGCACGCGGAGCTTCTTGCCGACGGTCCGGTTCCCGAACTGAATCTCGGCGGCGGTTTCGGCATCGCCTATACGAGCGTCGATGAGCCGCCCCCGATGGCGGTGATCGCCGCAAAGCTCGCCGACACCGTCGCGGCGGAGTGTTCGCGGCGGGGCATCCCGATGCCGATCGTCGCGGTCGAACCCGGCCGCGCGATCGTCGGGCCATCGACGGTGACGCTCTACGAGGTCGGCACCATCAAAGACGTGTTGGTGAGCATCGGCGGGGTCTCGACAAGCTCGACCACCGAGAGCAGCTCAACCAACGACAGCAGGACGGCAGTCAGGAAGTACGTCAGCGTCGATGGTGGGATGAGCGACAACATCCGTCCGGCGCTCTATACGGCCGACTACACCGCACGCATCGCGAATCGTGTCTCGGCCGCCGAATCCGCGCTCGTGCGGGTCGCCGGCAAACACTGCGAGAGCGGAGACATCGTCGTGCGCGACGACTACCTGCCGGCAGATGTGACGCCGGGCGACCTGCTCGCGGTGGCTGCGACCGGCGCTTATTGCTGGTCGCTCGCGAGCAACTACAACTTTCTCGGGCGGCCACCGGTCGTCGCGGTCCGTAACGGGGTCGCGAGGGTCATCGTGCGCGGCGAGACCGAGGCCGACCTGCTGTCGAGGGATGTCGGCATCGACCGAGAAACAGTCACTACGGAAGCAGAGGTCGCATCATGATCGAGTACCGCAACCTGCGGGTGGCACTCCTCGGCGCAGGGTCCGTCGGAGCCCAGGTCGCCGCGCTGCTGCTCGAGCACGGTCCGGAGCTCGCCAATCGCGCCGGCGCCGGCCTCGAGCTCGTCGGCATCGCGGTTCGCGATCCGAGTGCCGAGCGCACGGCGGATCTACCGTCGGAGCTCTTCACGACCGACGCCGAATCCCTCATCCTCGGTGCCGACATCGTCATCGAGCTAATGGGCGGACTGGAGCCGGCGCGCACCCTCATCCTGCAGGCGCTCAACTCCGGAGCCGACGTCATCACCGGCAACAAGGCATTGCTCGCGACCCACGGCCCGGAGCTGTTCGAGGCCGCGGAGCAGGTCGGCGCGCAGCTCTACTACGAGGCGGCGGTGGCCGGGGCGATCCCCATCATCCGTCCGCTTCGAGACAGCCTCGCCGGTGACCGGATCAAGCGCATCCTCGGCATTGTCAATGGAACGACGAACTTCATCCTCGACCGGATGGACACCGTCGGCGAGAGCCTCGAGGCGGCCCTCGCGACCGCCACGGAACTCGGTTACGCCGAGAAGCCGGATCCCTCGGCCGATACCGAAGGATTCGACGCGGCGCAGAAGACCGCCATCCTCGCGAGCCTCGCATTCCACACCACCGTCCCCCTCGAGGCCGTCTACCGCGAGGGCATCACCGGGGTCACGCTCGACGAGGTCGAGGCGGCGAAGAAGGCCGGTTACGTCGTCAAACTGCTCGCCATCTGCGAGCGGCTGACGGATGCCGACGGCGTCGAGGGCGTCTCGGCCCGCGTCTACCCGGCGCTCGTGCCGCGCGACCACCCGCTGGCTGCCGTACACGGCGCGAAGAACGCGGTGTTCATCGAGGCCGAGGCAGCGGGTGACCTGATGTTCTACGGCGCAGGTGCCGGCGGTATCGAGACGGCCTCCGCGGTGCTGGGCGACCTCGTGTCCGCGGCTCGCCGCCACGTGATCGGGGGCCCCGGCGTCGCAGAGTCGACCCACGCGAACCTGCCGATCCTGCCCATTTCCGCCGTCACGACCAGGTATCAGATCACGCTCAGCGTCGTGGATGCGCCGGGGGTTCTCGCCGAGATCGCGACACTGTT
>JAYVNU010000048.1:0-7086 GCA_043758345.1 Lacisediminihabitans sp. | reverse complement strand
GAGCCGGTGACCGTCGCCCGGGCGGGACCTTCTTCACTGAGAAACCGCGGCGTGACCTTCGGTGTCGACGACTCAGTGACTGCAGCGCGCAGTAGCGCCGCGTTGACCGGATCGCACGCCCCGGCGAACGTCGTCAGACCGTGCGCCTCTCTGCCGAGGCTGAAGCGGCGACGATCCCGCAGAACTTCCTCCCGCGGACGCGCGCCATCCGGATCGAGCAGCTCCTATTGCACACGGGCATAGACGGCGACGATATCGGCCGATTCGGTGAGCGCGCTGTCGACGAGATGCTTCTCCGCCGGGCTCATCGCGCGACCGTCGAGGGTGCATCGGGCACGGATCGCTGCCCCGAGCCGGATGCGCCGTGCAGCCTCCGCGGACGACACCCGGGTGAGCTGTTCGATCAGATGCACGCTGCGGCGATGGTCGAGCCGGTAGGAAAGGCCGGCCGTTCCGAGCTCGAATTGAGACCGGCCATCCACCCCGGCGGCAGCCCGTGAGCGCAGGGTGCCGATCAAGCGGCCGACCTACTCGATCTGGTCCGTGAGGGCACAGGCCTCTTCGTCGGTCAACGCATCGAACGGCAGGGTCGCGAGACCGGCACGCAGTGTGCTCACCTGGTGGGGTGTCGCGGTCGGGGTAGTCATAGCAGAAGTCGCCCGGTGCAGTCGGCGGAAAAGCCACCCATCTTGGGGGTCTCGCCCCGCACCCCGAACTTGTAGCGTCAGATATACGACTTGGGGGAGTCATGACACCGATCGCACTTCGCAACGAGCAGCCTGGGCATGCCCGCGCGAGCGCCGGCCGGGCGGCCCTGGCGCAGAGAACCACCGCCCAGCCCGAGCATCCACCCATAGGCACCGACGACCAGCGCGCACTCACCGATTCCAGAATGAAGTATTGCCTCAGGGTGCAGTCGAATGCGAAGCAGCGCGGTGTGGTCGCCCGTTTCCTCGGATTCAACCCCCTTCATCCGGATGCCCGCGGCCCCTACCGCGGAGCCGTCGGCGAGAGCGAGGTGGCCGGCATCCTCGCGGCTCTCGGCCCCGAATGGCAGGTCCTGCATGTCGAGCCCGACGCCCGGCAGCCCGACGCCTTCCAGCCCGATGCTCCGGGCAGTGGCAGACTCACCGCCGAGCCCGACATCGACCACCTCATCATCGGACCGCCCGGAATCTTCGCGATCACGTCGAAGAATCACACCGGTCACACGGTCATCGCGACGGGCGATGCAGTCATTCTCGACACCCGCAAGACGCAGTACATGGCGAAATCGCTGTACGAGGCGAGCAGGGCATCCGAATTCCTGCAGCGCGTGACCGGCGCTCCGGTCACCGTCACTCCGCTCATCGTGGTGGTGGGGGTACAGAGGATCGCCCGACGGCTAAAGCCTCCGATCGTTCGGGTCGTCCCCTCGTCGAAGCTCGCGCAGCTGCTCGCGAAGGAACCGCGCGTGATGTCCGACGAGACCGTCGATTTCTTCTCCCGCGCCGCCGACCTCTGCTCGACCTGGCGCAATCGCACGACGCTCGCGGAGGAGACCCGTCAGCACGTACGGTTCGAGCGACTCCAGGATGAGGTAGGAATCGCCGGCAAGCGTCGTCGCGTCTGGTCGCTGGCCGTCTCGCTCGTGCTCCTGGTCGGAATGCCGGCCACCGCATTCGCGACGTCGACGCTGGTCATATCGCTACTCCAGGCCTGACGGTCGCTGCTCCGGCCTCCGCGGATCTCCGCTTCCAGCCTGGCGGAGTGCTGCCGAACACCCGTCGATCCCGCCGCCGTTTCGGATCTACGGTGAATTCCGAGCAGATCCATCGGATTCGCTGAAATCTTGCTCAGGATTGCGAGCGGCGGACCGTTTCACTCACGTCCGGGCTGCATACTAAAGCGGACTTTGTGAAGGAAAACGTGCCCGTGTTCGAACCGTTCCTCCGTATCCACCTGCTCGCCACCGTTCCCATCATCATGAACGTCGTGGCGGTCGTTGCTCTTCTCGCTCTCCTCATCTCCCGCCGATGGCGCCGCTGGCTTCCCATTGCTGCGGTCGTGATCGCCGCCGGAGCCGGGTTGGGTTTCCTGGTGGCCTGGATCCTCGGTGACGTCATGGACCTGTTCGGTGTCGACCTCTCGCTCCTCACTCGAGTCTGGTTCGCGATCGCCGTCGCCGGGCTCTCGCTCGGTGTCGCCCGGATCGTCTTCTCCCGCCGGAGAGGCGTCATCGTCGGAGTCGCCGCCGGTCTCGTGATCGTGCTCGCCGGCGGTCTCGGCATCAACGTCGATCTCGGCGAATTCGTGACCGTGCGTGATGTCTTCGCCCTGGCCGACATCGCGCCGCTGCGAGCAATGCCGCATTCGACGCCGGTGGCGCTAGCCGACTGGCATGCACCGGCCGGGATGCCGAAGAAGGGTCAGCTCGGAAGCACCATGATCCCGGGCACCACCTCCCACTTCAACGCCCGTCTCGCGCTGGTCTACCTGCCTCCGGCTGCGCTCGTGGCACATCCTCCCCGGCTGCCGGTGTTGATCATGATGTCGGGAGAGCCGGGTGGTCCGAGCCAGCTCTTCGCGTCCGGTGGAATGACGGCGATCCTCGACTCATACGCGAAGGCCCACGCCGGTCTTACGCCCATCATCGTGGTTCCCGACCAGCTCGGAGCCGTCGACCACAACCCCATGTGCGTCGACTCCAAGCTCGGCAATGCCGCGACCTACATGACGGTGGATGTCCCGCGCTGGGTCAGAAAGAACCTCACCGTCTTGCCGGATCGCGCGAACTGGGGCGTCGGTGGTTTCTCCGAGGGAGGCACCTGCGCCGTGCAGTTCGGGGCCGCCCTGCCGCAACTCTTCGGCAGCATCGTCGACATCTCTGGCCAGTACGCGCCGACGATCGGGTCGAAGAGGGCGACCGTAGCCGCAGGTTTCGGCGGGTCGATCGAGAAATACAACGCAGCCCTGCCGTCGACCATCCTCAAGGCGCACGCGCCGTACGCCGACATGCTCGCCCTCTTCAACTACGGCGAGCTGGACGCCCGGTATGCCCCCGAGGTGCGCAAGAGCGAGGCGGATGCCAGGGCCGCCGGCATGCAGACCAAGACATTCGTCTCTCCCGCGACAGCCCACGACTGGCACACCGTGGAATACTCGCTCTCGAAGTCGATCGGCTACATGTCGCAACACTGGGGCCTCGTCGGCTGACCGGTACCCGCAGGTCGGGTCACCCCGCCTGTCGACCCTGTCCCGCCTGTCGAACCTGTCGAACCTGTCGAGACCCGAGCTTGCGCCCTCAGCGGCTGAGTCGACTCCCGGCGCCTCGCCCGATTGCGCCATTGTGTGGGTGCGCGGGATCCGCAACCCCCAACGGACGCAATCGGTGCCGCAGTAGCCTCTCGAACTCGCGCTAATTGCTGGTCCTCGCCGGTCAAACAGCAACAACCCGTAACTCACGGCGGTTCGGTGATTTAACCGGGGGCCAAGAGACCCAGCGGCCAGTGTCCAGGTCCGCTTTTCGGTGAAACGGCTCCGCGGTGCTACTCGGCGACGGAACGCGCGTTCACCATCAACGGGTGTGCGAATTGGCGCAGTTTCTGCTGTTGACGCCCTCAACCTCCCAGATTCTGATGCTGGGTGCATCGGCGATTTCACTCGTTCACTCGACCGACCAGTCTGGCGGCCCGCATCCACCCCCTCTCTGCTAAACTCCCAAGGTTGCCGTCCAACGGCCGCGGATAAAGAGAGCTCGTGTATTCAGCACCGGGCACCGCGCAACGAGTGAGAGGGGTCATCTATGCCACTAGCACCAGATGCCAAGAAAGCGATTATCGACGAGTACGCCACCCATCCGGGTGATACCGGCAGCCCCGAGGTGCAGGTCGCAATGTTGACCGCGCGCATCAAGGATCTCACCGAGCACCTGAAAGAGCACAAGCACGACCACCACTCACGTCGTGGACTGCTTCTGCTGGTTGGACAGCGTCGCCGCCTGTTGGGCTACCTGCAGGATGTCGACATCAACCGCTATCGCGCGTTGATCGAGCGACTCGGCCTCCGCCGCTAGTCGATCGCGACTACTGGATCTGAATGGCCCGTCTCGTATCCGAGGCGGGTCATTTCTCTGCCCCGGAGCATCCGGATGCCGAACTGTTCTTCGGTTCGAAGCATCCGGTTCCCGAACAGTTCTTCGGGCCGGAACATCCGGTTCCCGAATTCACTTCGAACCCGCTCTGATTGCTGTCATCGGCGTCGAAAACAGCAATCAGAGCGAACTCGCGCCTGTTTTCATCATTCAGGAGATCGTGATGCGGGAGTGACGGATGTTGCCTGCCGGGAGCAACATCCATCCCTCCAGCCACTTCCGTTTCACCATCTCCTGAATAATGAAAGACCAACGCTCCACGTCATCCTGAATGATGAAAGCGCGGGAACGGGCAAGCGTGGGCGGCCACCGACGAGCAACGACGCCACCCCGTAAACTAGGGCAGCCATGACTGTTCGGGATGATCTCCGCTCCCTCCTGACGTTCCGCGAGAGTCCGGTTCGCTGGCCGGTAGCTCTGCAGGCCGCCATCGCGATCGGCCTCCCGGTCGCGATCTTCACGGTCGCCGGACGCGAAGACCTGGGTCTCCTCGCCTCGACCGGGGGTTTCACCGCCCTCTATCTCACCAACCGATCGCGGCATCAGCGTGCCGCACTCATCCCGCTGATCGCGGTGGCACTGCTCGCGGCGGCGGCGGTCGGGGTCATCTCGTCCGGCCAGGTGTTCACGTCGATCGTCGCGCTCCTGGTGATCGCCATTGCGGCCTCTGTGCTCTTCCTCGGCTTCGGCGTCGGTCCTCCCGGCGTGCTCTTTCCCGTGCTTATCGGGGGAGTCGCCAGCCATCTCGCTGCCCCCGTCGCGCTCGGCGGGGCGGGTATCGATGGCCGGCTCGTTCTCGGGATGATCGCCACCGGCTCACTCATCGCCTACGTCGTCGTCGTCGCTCCTCTGGCCATTCGCCGCGTGCGCACGATCGATGCGGAGCGTCCCGGCGAGCGTCTGCGATTCTCATTCGACGAGCAGACCCGCGTCATCCTGATCCGGATCGTGATCGCGGCTCTCCTCGCGGCAGCGATCGCCGCGCCACTCGGCATCCACCGTGCCTACTGGGTGACGCTGACCATCGTCGCCGTACTGCAGAACGGGCATCGGGTTCGCCTGACGGCGCTTCGCGGCATCCACCGCCTGCTCGGCACGCTGGTCGGCGTGATGCTGTTCGCCGTGATCGAACTCGTCAAGCCGAGCGGATGGGGCGTGGTCGTCGTTCTCGTCATTCTGCAGTTCTTCGTCGAGATCGTCGTCATCCGCAATTACGGTCTCGCGCTGGTTTTGATCACCCCGCTCGCACTGACGATCTCCGCCCAGGGAGCGGCCACCCCGTCGTCGCTCATCGTCGATCGAGTCGTCGACACGCTGATCGGCGCCGTAATCGCGATGACCGTGCTGCTCGGATCGCTGCTGCTGAGACGCCTGCGCCGCACGAGCACATCGACGGACTGAGCGAGCCGTTGACGAAATGAAGGGCCGGCACGGCCCCGATGCCGCCCGGCCCTTCGAGATCGAGATGCCAGCACCACCGGGTCTCGACCGCCTGTCGCCTCCCAAATCCCTCACATCCAGGGTGACTTCTGGTGCTGTGTACTGCATGGTCGGCGGCGCGGCCCGATTGGAGTGCTCGATCGGCTCCCAATTTCGCAAAGCCTTCGATTTCATCAGACGCTACAGCGCTAGGAGAGGGCCGGGGTCGCCGCCTGACAGCCGATGCTCCGGCGGAGGGAGCACACTGATGCAATGGATGTCTCGCGAAAGCCAGCAGCGATGGTCGCGCTCGCGGTATCCGCGCTGCTGCTCGCCGGGTGCGCCGCGACCCCTGCGGCCGAGCCGGTCAGCCAGGCGGAACGCGCGCATATCAAGGCCAGCATCCTCGAGGTGCGGTGGACACCGCTCAAGGTGAACTATCCCGAGGCTTTCCGCCCCGACATCCCGGTTACGCACACGGTCACAGACCATGACTGGGCCGGCGATGTGGTCGACTGTCTCCGCAGTCGCGGATATACCGCTGAAAAGACCAACGTCGGTTATACCTACGGTGCGAGCCAGGGGCAGAGTTCGCTGGAGTTCACGATCGCCGACTACATCTGCACCTCGACCTGGGTGAAACAGTCGTCGGTGCAGGCGAGGCTGTCCGTGACACAGCAGCTGCAACTGGAACTCTTCCAGGTCGATACCCTCCGCCCGTGCCTGCTGCTCGCCGGAGTTCGTTCTGCTCCGCCTCCCACTGATCTTCAGGTCGGCGGGCTGACCGGGCTCGCGGGCTGGAACCCCTACGACCTCGCCTGGAAGAGCCGTTTGTCGACCGGGTCCTTAGCCTTCCTCGAGCGGCGTTGCCCGCCGATACCTGCCTGGTTGGATCTTGCTAACTGAAATTTTGCTGGCTTTTCGGCACGCGCCGGATGACAAAGGTCCAATCCGCGGGCAGCGCTCTCCCGGTGAAACCCGATCACGAACTTCCCGAGAATTCTGCACCCGGACGGTACGACCCGACCTGGCTCAGCGCCCAACTGAGCGGCCCCGGTTCAGCTGACGCTGCCGCCCACCCCAAAAACAGCGCGGGGGCCGCCGCGGAGCTTCCGGAGCTCGCCGCGCAGGCACCGGAGGTTGAGCCAGTGCCCGAGCCACGGCAGCTACTGCAACCGCCCTGTCCCGACGACGAGTGGCGCGCCATCCAAAGGAGCAGCGGCAGGTCCGGGCTCCGGGGGTGCTCTGCCACAGCCTCTCCGCACCCCGGTGCCGCAGATCGATTCCTTCGCGGGCGGAATGGACGCCAGCACCACCGCCATCGGGAAGTCGACGTCGCCGACAACCGCACCGAAGCGGGTGGTCAAGCCTTCTCACGCTCCCTCGAGTGGTCCGGCAACAACTCCCTCCGTTGCGCCCATGCCCCCGCCCGCCCCTGCTCCGTCCGCGCCGCCGAGCGATCGCCCGACCCCGGCTCCTGCTCCCGCTCCTGCGCTGGCCCCCACGACGCGCAACCCGCCGGTCGTGCCGCCAAT
>JAYVNU010000047.1:0-2230 GCA_043758345.1 Lacisediminihabitans sp. | reverse complement strand
CGCTCCTTCGAGTAGGCGAGCGCGGCGTCGTAGGCGCCGATCGCGTTGCCGACGGCCTGCCAGGCGACGCCGGCACGGGTGAGCCGTAACACGTTCGCGAGATCCTTGAACGAGTTGATGTTCTGCAGCCGGTTCTCTTCCGAGATCTCGACGTTCACCAGTGTGATGTCGGCGTTCTGCACGATGCGCAGACTCTGCTTGTCTTCGATCTTCGTTGCGGTGAAGCCGCCGGCGTCGGTCGGCACGATGAACCCCTTGACCTTGTCATCGACGGTGTCGCGAGCCCAGACGATCACGATATCGGCGAAGGTCGCATTGCCGATCCAGCGCTTCGCCCCGTTGAGGATCCAGGTGTCACCGCGCCTCTCGGCGAAGGTGTTCATGCCGCGGGCGGTATCCGATCCGGAGAGCGGTTCGGTCAATCCGAAAGAGCCCATGATCTCGCCGCTCGCGAGTTTGGGAAGCCAGTATGCGCGTTGCTCGGGAGATCCTCCGACGCCGAAAGAGCCCATGACGAGCCCGCTCTGAACACCTATCGCTGTCGTCATTGACGCGTCGACACGGGCGATTTCGAGCCCGGTCCAGCCGCGGTATACAGCACTGTTCTCGAAACGGCGGGTCTCTTCCCAGTCGGCGCCGAAAAGTCCGAGCGCCGCGATCTCGGGGATGAGGTGGTGCGGAAACGCCGCGCGGGCCCAGTAGTCGTTGGCGATCGGACGAACCTCACGCTCGAGGAATTCGCGGATGGCTGAGATCGACTCGTTCTCCCGATCCGTCAGCTGGTCCTGGAACAAGTAGAAGTCGCTGTCCAGTGTCTTCACGAGAGTGTTCGTGGCCATCATCGCCTCCGTCAGTGAACGCGTGCGTGCTTTTCGCCGCTTACTCCAATCATGCACCATTTTTCTAAACGTTGCATCTGAGTCAGGATCGGGCGCTAGAGTTCCAGCATGACAGAGGCGACAGGGGCGCCACTGCGACTCGGCGACATCGGCACCCGGGCCGCGCCGACGCGACTGTCGCTGCGCCTCGCGCCGCTGTCGGACGGGGCCGGAGCGGCGCATCCGGAAGCCCAGCGCGCCTTTCTCCGCGCCCGGCAGCGGTTCATCGCCGGAGAGCGGATCGACATGGGGGAGCTCGCGACCGAACTCGGTGTCGAGCGCACATCGCTCTTCCGGTGGGTCGGAAATCGCGACGAGCTGCTGTCGGAAGTGCTCTGGTCGCTTGCTGTTCCGACGCTCAACCAACTGGACGAAATCATCACGATGCGCGGACCGGTACGGCTGGCGACGGTACTGACGGGATTCGTCGAGGCGCTGATCGCGGCGGATTACTTCCGCACGTTCCTCCGACGCGAGCCGGCACGCGCGCTGCGGCTGCTCACCTCGAAAGAGAGCGAGATGCAGCGTCGGTTCATCGCCGTCGTCGAGGTGCTGGTGTCGATCGAATCCGAGGACGGCTTCCTCGATCTGCCGCTCCCCCTGCACGACCTTGCGTCGCTGCTGGCGCGCATGGTCGAGTCGTTCTCCTACTCCGACCTGCTCACCGGAGAGCAGCCGAGCGCCGCCCGCGCCCGCGCCGCCTTCGACTTCGTGTTGCGGCCGTAGCTGGCGCTGGGTGCGGTGCTTGTGGGGGGTGTGGTGCGCGTAACTCATGCAGTTTGGAAATGCTGCTGCCGAATTTCCCGTGTCTCCGGAGACGACTCTCTCGTAATCCTGCAAACTGCATGAGTTGTGCGCCGATCCGACACGGGATAAACGACGAGGGAGCGGAGCGGGTGAGCGGCGCAGGCCCCGAGGTGCTGCTGCTCTGCGCCGCGGTCAGGCTCGTGCCGGCGCGGTCAGGCGCGCTGCGCCGCCGCCAGGTTCGCCGCGACCGACTCGAAGTCGTCGCGCACGTGACCGACGGTCACCCGCACGAAGGCCCCGGCGCCGTTCGCCTGGAACGGCGTGCCGGCCGCCACGCGGATGCCGGCCGCCGCCAGTTGCACGATGGCCGAGCGCTCGTCGGCCACGGGCATCCATGTGTTGATGCCGTCGGCGGGCGGGAGGATCACGCCGTTGGCCCAGAGGGCGGCGGAGAGGCTGCGCTGGCGGGTCCGATAGGTGCGGCGCGCGTCCGCGACCTCGGAGACGGAGGTTGCATCGGTCAGCAGGTCGAAGAGCATCCTCTGAAGCATCCGGGACGTCCATCCGGGGCCGAGGATGCGACGGGCGACAAGCTGATCGATGAG
>JAYVNU010000046.1:0-2235 GCA_043758345.1 Lacisediminihabitans sp. | reverse complement strand
CGTCCGGCCGAAGGTCGAGTCGGCGGAGCAGTTGGGCGTTGAGGGCGACCACGACGGTCGACGCCGACATGAGGAGGGCACCAACGGCCATCGGGAGGATGAAGCCGATCGGTGCAAGCACCCCAGCGGCCAGCGGAACGGCGATCAGGTTGTAGCCGGCGGCCCATCCGAGATTCTGCTTCATCTTGCGGTAACTCTTGCGGGAGAGCTCGATGACCGAGAGCACCGATCGTGGGTCGTCGCTGGCGAGGATGACACCGGCCGACGCGATCGCGACGTCGGTTCCCGCACCGATCGCGATGCCGACATCCGCCTGGGCGAGCGCCGGCGCATCGTTGACGCCGTCCCCGACCATGGCGACCTTCCGTCCCTCAAGCTGCAGTTCGATCACCTTCGCCGCCTTGTCCTCCGGATGGACGCCGGCGAACACCCGATCGATCCCGAGCTCGGTCGCCACCGAACGTGCCACGGCTTCGGCGTCACCAGTGATCATGACGACCTGGATGCCGAGGGCGTGGAGAGCATCGACCGCCTGCCGGGATTCCGCCCTGATCTCATCGGCCAGCGCCAACGCGCCGATGATTCTGCCGTCTCGGACCACGTGAAGGATGATCTCCCCGTGGAGTTCCCAGGCCGACGTATCGGCCAGCGGTGCTTCTCCGTGTGCAGCGAGCATGCTGGGACCCCCGACGCTCACCGAGGTACCGCCGACGATTCCGGTGACCCCCACAGCGGTCGATGCCTGGATGTCGACAGCCAGCGGAATAGTGACCTCCCGCGAGCGCGCGGCCGTGATGATCGCCTTCGCGAGGGGATGCTCGCTGTCACCCTCGACGGACGCGGCCGCCGCGAGTAGCTCCTGCTCGGAGACACCCGGAACGACGGCAACCCTCGACACGATCGGCTCGCCCCGTGTGAGCGTTCCCGTCTTGTCGAAGAGAACCGTGTTCACCGTTCGCATCGACTCAAGCGCGAGCCGGTCTTTGATCAACACTCCACCTCTGGCCGCACGTTCCGTCGCTATCGAGACGACGAGCGGGATTGCGAGCCCCAGTGCGTGCGGGCAGGCGATCACCAGCACGGTGATAGTACGGATCACGGCATCCTGGGGCGATCCCACCATCGTCCACACAATGGCGGTGACGACGGCGGCACCGAGCGCGAACCAGAACAGCCAGCCCGCGGCGGTATCTGCCAGCCGCTGAGCACGGGAGGAGGAGTTCTGCGCTTCGCTGACGAGACGCTGGATACCGGCGAGCGCGGTCTCGTCCCCCACGGCGGTGACCCGCACGCGGATTGCGTTGTCAGTGGCGATGGTGCCCGCGACGACGTGTGCGCCGATCCCCCGGCTCACCGCCCGAGACTCGCCGGTGAGCATCGATTCGTCGACGTCGGCCGTTCCCTCGATCACGTCGCCGTCGACCGGGATCCTTCCGCCGGGTCGCACGACGACACGATCACCGACGACGAGTTCAGACGGAGAGACAACCACCGTCTTCTCGCCGTCGATGCGCTCGGCTTCATCCGGAAGCAGCGCTGCCAGTGACTCGAGCGCCGTTCCCGATTGGGCGAGCGAGCGCATCTCGATCCAGTGACCGAGCAGCATGATCACGATCAGCAGCGCCAGTTCCCACCAGAAGTTGAGTTGGTGATCGAGGAGGCCGAGACTCGATCCCCAGGATGCGACGAAAGCGACCGTGATCGCCAACGCGATCAGCTGCATCATGCCCGGCTGTCGCGCTTTCAGTTCCGATACGGCACCGGCGAGAAACGGCCGACCGCCCCAGACGTACATGACCGTGCCGAGAACGGGCGAGATCCAGAACACGACCGCGGGGAGCCGGTACCCGATGATCATCGCGAACATGTCGCTGAAGATCACGACCGGCAGCGCGATCACCAGCATTACCCAGAAGAGGCGCCGGAACCGGGCGACGTGGTCATGATGATTCATGGGTTCACAATATACCCCCTAGGGGTATATGAGAAGGCCCATCATCCTGCAGCGGATGCCGCCGAGCAGCACTCAGGCAGAGCCCAGATTCTTGAGCCGCTCGCGGTATTCATCCGTCGTGAGGTCGCCTTTCGCGTACCGCTCATCCAGGATCTGGCGAGGAGTCTGAGCGCTTCCAACGGGTGCTGGGGGGCCAGGCTGAATCAGCGCGACCGGGTGAGCTGCTCGGCTCGGAATCATCCGGTACACGACGATCACCGCGAGCACGACGAGGAAGAGAA
>JAYVNU010000045.1:0-7127 GCA_043758345.1 Lacisediminihabitans sp. | reverse complement strand
GGAACAACATCACCCCGACCGTCGTGCCGAACGGGGTGACGAAGTCGAAATTGAGGTTGCGCACGAACGAGATCGCGGTCGAGGCCGGCGTGTGCCCGAAGGCGTCATGGTAGGTCAGCGAGAGGATGCCGAAGATCGTGGCGACGACGATGGCGAGTGCGATCTTGTATTCGGCGGCGAGCCCCAGGCTGTTCTTGCGCCGCACCTTCAGGAAGTCGTCGATGAAACCGATGAGCCCGAGACCCACCATCATCCCGATCACGAGGAGACCCGACCCGGAGATCGGATCCCGGCCGACGATGTGCCCGACCGCGTAGCCGAATATCGCCGCGACGACGATCACGATTCCGCCCATCGAGGGCGTTCCGCGCTTCACGATGTGGGTCGTCGGGGTGTCTGCCCGGTAGAACTGGCCGAGATTGAGACTGCGAAACGCCCTCGCGAACAACGGGGTGAGAAGCAGGGTGAAGATCATGGCGAACGCCCCCGCGGTGAGAAGGCCGATCATGTCGCGACACCGCCGATGCGGTCACCGAGGTGTCGGAGCCCCGCGGCGTTCGACGACTTCACAAGCACCACATCCCCGGCCCGAAGCTCGTTGCGCAGGAGATCCCATGCGTCATCATTGGTCTCGACGAGCACGGATTCACCGTCCCAGGAGCCCTCGAGCCCGGCGGCGTTGTGAATATGCCGCGCCCGGTGCCCGACGACGACGAGCTTCTGGATATTGAGTCGAACCACGAGACGTCCGATGCGATCGTGCTCCTCGTCGGCGAGCTCGCCGAGAGCGTTCATCTCCCCGAGCACGGCGACCGAACGCTGCCCCGGCTCGACGATCTGGGCGAGGGTCTTGAGGGCGGCGGCCATCGAATCGGGGCTCGCGTTATAGGCATCGTTGATCACGATGATGCCGTCGGCGGATCGGAGCACCTCCATGCGCCAGCGCTCCGCTCGCTCGACTCCCTGGAGCGCCGCGACGGCGTCGTCGAGATCGACTCCGAGTTCGAGAGCGACAGCGATCGTCGCCAGAGCGTTCATGACGTGGTGCTCGCCGAGGATTCGAAGCCTCACCGCGCGCGTCCGCTCGCCGACGATGAGCGTGAACGCCGTTCCCGCACTGGTCGCGCGAAGGTCGTCGGCACGGATGTCCGCACTCTCGTCGAGTCCGAACCAGACCGGTCGGGCTGCGGTCTGCTTCGCCATCGCCACCACACGGAAGTCGTCGGCATTGAGCACGGCGACGGCGGCCGCTGGCAGCTTCGTCACGATCTCGGCCTTCGCGCGCTGTGTCGCATCGATTCCGCCGAATTCCCCGGCGTGAGCGAGCCCCACCTTCAGCACGACCGAGATGTCGGGCACGACGATGCCGATGGTTCGCGCGATGTCACCCTCGGCGCTCGCTCCCATCTCGACGACGAGGAACCGGGTGTCGGCCTCGATCTTCAGCATCGTGTACGGCGCTCCGACCTGATTGTTATAGGAGCCCTGCGGCGCGACGGTTGGCCCCTCGGCTTCGAGCACGCCCCGAAGCATGTTCTTGGTAGTCGTCTTCCCGTTCGAGCCAGTGATGCCGACGACCCGCAGCGATCCTCCGAGGCGCACCGCGGCGACGACGTACCGCGCGAGGTCGGCGAGAGCCACGAGAGGGTCGGTGACCACGATCTGGGCCACCCCGCTAGCTCGGGTTCCGAGATCGAGTCGCTCGTCGGTGACGACGAGAACAGCGCCGTTCTCGACGGCCGTAGAGGCGAAGAGTTTTCCGTCGGTCGTCTCACCGCGCAGGGCGAAGAAGATCGACCCGGGCGTGATGAGACGGGAATCAGTCTCGACCGTGCCGGTGATGGTGAGGGTGTCATCCGCGGCGATCAGATCGCCGTCGACCGCGGCCGAGATCTCGGCCAGTGTGAGCGCGATCACCTAAAACCAGCCAGCGTCGCGAAGTGCTTCGCGTGCCTCTGCCCGCGCCGAGTAGGGAGTTCGAACGCCTTGGATGTCGCGGTAGTCCTGGTGGCCGGGGCCGGCCCAGAGGATCGAGTCCCCTTCCTTGGCGAGAGCGACGGCCTCCCGGATGGCCCGCTCCGGCGGACTCACCTCGTGCAACTCGGCCTGATGGGCCGCGAGGTTGGCTCCCTCGATGAGCGTCGCGCGGATCGACTCGGCATTCTCGAAGCGCGGATGATGGTCGGTGATCACGAGGATGTCCGACCCCTCCGACGCCACCCGACCCATCTCGTGGCGCTTGGTCGCGTCACGATCGCCGTCGGCGCCGAAAACCATGATGACCCGACCTGGTGTGACTTTGCGCACCGCGGCGAGAGTAGCGCGGAAGGCATCCGGTGTGTGTCCGAAGTCGACGAAGACGGAGGGGCCGCTGTCACCGGAGACGCGCTCCGTGCGGCCGGGGAGGTAGGCCTCGATGCCGTCGGCCAGGGCGTGCCCGATGACCTCGAGTTCAAAGCCGGCCTCGACGAGCATGACGATCGCGAGCCCGGCATCCGCCGCCATGTGCCAACCGATCAGTGGAACGCTGGTGGTCAGCGTCCGGCCCTCCGGACCGGTCAGCCTGAACCGGGCGAACGCGGGCTGTTCGTCGAGGATCTCGACGTTCCATTCGCCCCGGATGGAGGGTGTGGCCGACACCGTCGTCACCGGGATGCGGGACAGTTCGACGATGCGCTGGCCCCACGGGGTGTCGAGCGAGACGACGCCGCGACGGCCCCGCTCCGGTGCGAAGAAGATCGCCTTCGCCGCGAAATACGTCTCCATGTCGGCGTAGTCGTCGAGGTGCTCGTGGCTGAGGTTCAGGAACGCGACGACGTCGAAGATCATCCCGTCGACACGATTGCTGCTCAGCGCCTGTGCGCTGACCTCCACGACGACGGCACGCACCTCGCTCTCGCGCATCCGGGCGAGCAGGGCGTGCATCTCGCTGGCCTCGGGTGTCGTCAATCGGCTGACCACGGTGAGCTCGGCAATGTGCCGTTCCGCCGTCGAACTCAGCCCCGTGACGAGCCCGAGCTGCCGGAGGATCGCCTCGACGAGGTACGCCGTCGACGTCTTGCCGTTCGTGCCCGTGACGCCGAAAAGCAGCGGTGGATGTTCGTTGGTTCGATAGACCCACGCCGATACGTCCCCGAGGGCCGACCGTGGCGATTCGACGACGACGACGGGAAGGCCGCTGTCTCGGGCAAGCTCTAGGCCCGCGGAATCGGTCAACACCGCGACGGCCCCGCTCTCGGCGGCCTCTCTAGCGTAGGCGGCGCCGTGACTGTTGACGCCCCTGATCCCGACGTAGAGGTCACCCGGCTGCACCTCGGTCGAGCGGAGCGTGACGCCGGTGACCTCGACCCCGTCGAGGGAGCCGACCGACTCGAGCCCGAATTCCGAAACAAGGGCTTTCAGCGGCCTGGCCAGCGGATGCTCCGGTCGTACGACCGGTGGAATCCGTGCGGTCACGTCATCCCCTTTCTCGCCAGGTCGGCGTCTACCAGTTCGTCGGCGGGTACGTGGATGGAGTCGTCGACGGGGGGACTCGGTACTTTGTGAGCACCTGCGTCATGATCTTCTTGAATGTCGGTGCCGCGGCCGCCGAAGTTCTTATAGTAACGGGCTTCGTGTAGGTCACGAGCACCTCGTACTGCGGGTCTTCCGCCGGTGCGACGCCGACGAACGAGACGATTCGGTCGGTGCCGTATCCGCCCCCGTTGGGCTTTGCGACCTGGGCCGTTCCGCTCTTTCCGGCGATGCGATAGCCCGGGATCTTGACGGCCTTCGACAGCGGACCGCTGTCGACGATCGACTCGAGCATGTTGACGACGGTCTTCGAGGTCGCGGTCGAGACGACCTGGGTTCCCACCGTCGACGGGAGTTCAGTGACGGTGCCGTCCGGCCTCGTGCAGCTCTCGACGAGTGTCAGCGGCAGCCTGACGCCGCCGTTACCGAGCGTCTGGTAGATGCTGGCGACCTGCAGGGCCGTCGCCGAGACACCTTGCCCGTAGAGCACGTTGTACTTGGTCTGCGAGTCCCAACTCTGCCAGTTGCGGAGGCTGCCCTTCGCCTCGCCCTGGAACCCGACGGCGGTCGGCGCACCGAGGCCGAACTTCTTCATATAGTCGTAGCGCAGCTGGGGCGAGACCTCGCCGCCGATCATCGAGATACCGACGTTCGACGACTGCTGAAGCACACCGGTGAGGGTGAGGTTCTCGATGCCGTGGGGATCGGCGTCGTTGACGAAGCCGCCCTCCGGGGTGTTCCAGTGGGATGGCACCGTCACCCGGGTCAACGGGGTCGCGCTGCCAGATTCGACGAGGATGGCGGCCGACATCCCCTTGAACACCGATCCCGGCTCGTACTGGGCCGAGAAGGCGAGCGACCCGAGATTCGCCGGCGCCGTGGCATTGACGTTGTTCGGGTCGACCGTCGGCCAGTCGGCAACCGCCATCAGGTGGGCGTCTTTGATGCGTACGACGATCCCGGTGGCCGATTCCGCGCCGATCGCGGCGCCCTGCTGGGCAATCGCCTGCTGCACGAACCACTGCAGGTCGCTGTCGATGGTCGTCTTGAGCGTGCCGCCGGCAACTGCGGCCTTCGTCGTAACGGTGCTTCCGGGGATCTGCACCCCATCGGCACCGCGTTCGTACTTGGTCGTTCCATCAGTGCTCGCGAGGCATTTGTTCTGCACCGTCTCAAGGCCGTTCTGCGGCCCGTCGGTCCCCACGAAACCGACGAGGTTTCCGGCCACCGCTCCGCCGGGATAGGTGCGCTTGGGGTGCACCTGGTCTGAAAGGCCGGGAATGGAGAGCTTCCGCACGGCCCGAAGAACAGACGTGTCCATCGCCTTGGCGATGACAGAGAAGTTGGATTTCGGATTCTTCGTCAGCGCCGTATAGACGACGGTCGGATCCTGCTTGGTGATCGTCGCGATCTCGTTCGCCTGATCGAGCACCGAGATCGTCGTCTTCGTCCCGTCCTTCGCCTTGCGGTCGAACGCGTGGATGTTGATCGGGGCTGCGGTGATGTCATACCGCGTGACACTGTCGGCGAGTACTGTGCCGTCGGTGTCGAGGATCTGCCCGCGCGGCGCATAGACGGTCGTCGCGACCTCCCTCTTCGAGATCGAGTCTTTGTTCAGCTGGTCGGCCTGCACCACCTGGATGTCGACCAGGCGAACCAGGAACGCCGCGACGATCGCGAGGGTCACCAGAATCGCGAGGGTCAGTCGCCGGCGGGTCATTCGTGTGGTGTTCACTCGGTCATTCCCCGGTTCGATGATGGATCTCGATCAGTGCGTCGTGGGCGCCGGGATCGCGCCCGACGTTACCGATCCGGTCCCGGGCCGGGCGGAAGGCGCGCCCGGTGACGGTGGCACCGCCGGCTTCCCCCCCGGTGCGGTGGCCGAGCCCGCGGCAAGGACCGCGGCCTGCTGTGTCGCCGTCAGACCGGGGACGAGCAGCGAATTCGGCACGAGGGCCCCGGCTCCGGCATCGGTCGCACTCGCTGCTCCGGCCGCCGTCGGCGGATTCAGCACCGCTCCGGTCGAGAGCATGATCCGCCCGGAGCCGTTGCTGTTGATGACCATGCCGAGACTCTCGGCCTGGACGGCGAGGTTCTGCGGAGACTGCAGGATGTGAAGAGACTCGCTCAGGGTCTGCTGGTCGCGCACGAGGTTTTTCTGCTTCGCCTGCAGTGCCGAGATCTGGTAGGCGCCGTTCGAGAGCAGGATGCTCATCAGCAGCTGCGCCATCAGTATGACGAAGAGACCGCCGACCGCGACGAGGGCATAGACGATGCGCGGTCGTGCGCGTCGCTGGGAGCGGGTCGCGACGATCTCGATGTGGCTCGGGGTGGGCTCCCGCCTCGACTCGCCGGGAACGATCTCGGCGGGAAAGGTAAACGCCAGCGTGTTGCTCATGCCGCTCTTCTCAGTCGGGTTGCGGCGCGAAGTCGCACCGGGGTTGCTCGGGGGTTCTCGGCTCGCTCCTCGTCGCTGGCGAGCTCGGCACCGCGAACGAGCAGTTTCAGCTGCGGGCGGTGCTCTGGCAGCTCGATCGGGAGCCCCGCGGGAGCAGTGGAGCTGGATGCAGCCACCAGCGCCCTCTTGACGATTCGGTCCTCGAGCGACTGGTAGGCGAGCACCACGATGCGACCGTCGACCTCGAGGGCGGCGATCGCCTCCGGGATGGCCCTGGCCAGCACGGACAACTCCTGATTGACTTCGATGCGCAGCGCCTGGAACACCCGCTTCGCCGGGTGGCCGTTGCGCTGGATGGCCACCGGTGTCGCCGCGGTGATCAGCTCGACGAGCTGGGCGGAGCGCACGAGCGGTGCGGTCTCGCGCAACTCGACGATCTTTTTCGCGTAGCGCTGCGCTAGCCTCTCCTCGCCGTACTCCCAGAAGATGCGACGGAGGTCGCCCTCGCTGTAATCGGCGAGGATCCGCTCGGCGGTGAGGGGCGACGTCGCGTCCATCCGCATGTCGAGCGGAGCATCCTTCGAATACGAGAATCCACGCTCGACCCGGTCGAGCTGGAGGGACGAGACCCCGAGGTCGAAGAGGATGCCGGCGACCTCCTCGATTCCCAGGCTCTCGAGCGTCTCCGTGAAACGGTCGTACACAGTGTGGACGAGATGCACCCGGTCGCCGAAACGCGCAAGACGTTCTCCCGCGAGGGCGAGGGCGTCGGTGTCTCGATCGAGACCGACGAGGATGAGGTTCGGAAACCGGTCGAGGAAGGCTTCAGCGTGCCCGCCCATGCCGAGGGTTGCATCCACGAGTACGGCGCCGTCTCGATCGAGGGCGGGGCTGAGCAGCTCGATCGTGCGCTCGAGCATGACGGGTGTATGGATCTGCTTGTCTGCCATGGGCTATGGATCCCGGTCCCTTGCCCCTGATCCCCATCCGGTCCGACCTGCCACCGGGGAAGTGCGGCAGGGTTGAACGGCTGGGAGTCAGACGCAAGGCACTAGAAAAGTCCGGGGATCACCTCTTCCGTGGTGTCGGCGAAGGCGCCCTCCTGCTCGGCGTAATACGTCTCCCAGGCCGCGGTATCCCAGATCTCGGCTCGGTTGCCAGCGCCGATGACGGTCAGTTCGCGACCGAGACCGGCATAGGCGCGAAGCGTCGCGGG
>JAYVNU010000044.1:0-20739 GCA_043758345.1 Lacisediminihabitans sp. | reverse complement strand
CCCCCGTCGACCCGACACCCGCGACCTATGGATCTGCGCCGGCCACCTTCCCCGGCAAGACCCTCGGCATCGTCGGTCTGATCCTCGCGATCTTCTTCTCGCTCATCGGGCTCATCGTCAGCATCGTGGCGCGCTCCCAGTCGAAGAAGGCCGGATTCAAGAACACCCCCGCGACAATCGGGATCATCATCGGGATAGTGCTCTTCGTCATTCAGGTCTTCATCGTCGTCGGGCTGATCGTCGCCGGGATTTCGGTGTTCAACTCCGAGTGCCGTTCCCTCGGCTCGGGCACTCACACCTATAGCAGCGGCGGCACCACCAGCAGCATCTCCTGCCCGTAGCGTCACGCCTTCGTAGTTAGGTGCCTCGAGCACGCCGTCTCGGCGGCGTGCTCGTCGCACACGACGAAGAGTTCACGGCAGGCGAGGTCTCCACGGTTCTCCATGCGTGTGGTCGGCGTGCCGCAGAGGGAGCACTCGCCGATGACTGCCGGGTCGGGCGTGAACGGCACGGACATCCGCTCATCGAAGACGTAGAGCGATCCCTCCCAGAGTCTCGAGTCGCCGTACGCCTCTCCGCACCGGGCGATGCCCCTCTCGAGCTGGTAGACCTCGCCGAATCCACGGTTGACCATGAGGCTCGAGAGCACCTCGCAGCGGATCCCGCCCGTGCAATAGGTGACGATCGGCGAGCCGTCGAGGTGGTCGTGTCTGCCGCTGTCGAGCTCGGCGACGAACTCGCGGGTGTTCGCCACATCCGGCACGATCGCGTTCTGGAACCGACCGATGGATGCCTCGATGCGGTCGCGTCCGTCGAAGAACGTGACCTTTTTCTGTGCGACGAGGTCGTGCAACTGGGCGGGCGCGACCTTCGTACCGCCACCGATCACGCCCGACTCGTCGACCCGCAGCTCCGCAGCTCCGCAGCTCCGCAGCTCACGAAGCTCACGAGCTCATCGCGCACCCTCGCCGTCAGTCGCGGGAAGTCGCCGCCCGCCCCTCGGACCACTTCGCGTCGAGATCGTGGAACGGCGGGTATCCGCGCGTGCGCGTCAGATACTGCTTGACGTCTTTGAGGTCGCCCCCGACGGTGCCGTTGTTGCCGTCTTTCGGGAGGATGATGCGCCCCGCGGATGCCGAGCGAATCGCAGAGTTCCCGCTGCCAGAGCCTCAGCGCCGTCGGGTTGGCGAGCGCATGAACATTCAGAACAGCAGGATCTACGGAACAACCACCGCAGGAGTCTCAATCGCGCTCTGTCATGGCACCGTCGTACGCTTGTTGGATGAGTGAGTTGGCGGGAAACGAACGGGTGGAGACAACCCCGCTCCGAAGCTCTTACCGCCCCGCAGCGCCGCTCGACCTGAAGCAGACCTTCCGTCCGCTCAGTCGCGGCCCGCAAGATCCGACGATGCGCTGGGAGCCGACCGGGGTCTGGCGCACCATCCCGACTCCGCTCGGAGCCGCGACTCTCCACCTCGCACAGGGCCGCGACGTCGTCGAGGCGACCGCCTGGGGGCCGGGGGCGGAATGGGCCATCGCCGCGGTGCCTGAGCTCTGCGGGTTCGGCGACGACGATGCGGGGTTCGACGTGTCGGGGCATCCGTTCCTCGACGACTCGCGTCGGCGCAATCCGGGCCTTCGGTTGCTGCGAACCGGCTTGGTCGTCGAGATGCTGATCGCCGCCATCTTCGAACAGAAGGTCACCGGCACGGAGGCGCGGCGGGCCTGGGCTGCCCTGATTCGTGCGTACGGAGCCGAGGCTCCGGGTCCCGCTCCGGTCGGGATGCGCGTCTTCCCCGACCCGGGAGTCTGGCGGCTGATCCCGTCATGGGAGTGGCATCGCGCGGGGGTCGATCCGCAGCGGTCGCGTACGGCGGTCGCGGCCGCATCCGTCGCGAAGGGTCTCGAGCGCACGCTGGCTCTCGGGCGGGGCGGCGCCGAGGTGGAGCGTCGGCTTCGCAGCATCCCGGGCGTCGGAGTCTGGACGGCAGCCGAGACGATGCAGCGAGCCCACGGCGATGCGGATGCGGTCAGCGTCGGCGACTACCACCTACCGGCGCTGGTGGGCTGGGCGCTCATCGGCGAGCCGGTCGACGACGACGGCATGCTCGAACTGCTGTCACCGTGGCCGGGTCATCGCCAGCGCGTCATGCGGCTGATCGAATCGAGCGGATTCGCGAAGCCCCGGTTCGGTGCGCGGATGACGATCCAGGACCACCGCGGGCACTGAGCGGCGACGGCGGCCGGTCGCGCCGCCGATCCGCCGATCCGCCCGCGATTGTTCGAGTTTGGGACGAGGGTTCGTGCGCGCCGACGAACAGTTGTCCCGAAGGCGAACAATAGCGAGGGGTAGGAGCACCGCGGAGGCGCCACCGGCGGCCATCAAGTAGCGTCGAACGGTGCACCTCATCTTCAGGACGTTTCTGGTCTGGCTTCGACGGAATGGGCCGAGACTCGACATCCGCGACGTTGCACGCCTTCCGCTGCGGGTGATGCCGACCGACCTCGACATCCTCGGGCACGTGAACAACGGGGTCTACCTGTCGATCATGGATCTCGGTCGGATGGACCTGTTTCTGCGGTCCGGGGTCTGGGCGACGATGCGGCGGGCGGGCATCCGTCCGGTGATGGCGAACGAGACCATCACCTTTCGCAAATCGCTGCTCAACGGGCAGCGCTTCGTGCTCGAGACGCGCATCGTCGGCTTCGACGAACGGGCGATGTATACCGAGCAGCGGGTCGTCGTCGACGGCGAGATCTACTCGCGCGCCACCATGCGCAATCGCTTCATCAAGGTCACCGGGGGAACGGCGACCATCCGCGAACTCTCCGACGCGACCGGCATCGACATGTCGAACGACCCTCCGGCCGAGTGGATCGACCGGTGGTCGGCGGATGTCCGGCTGCCGTCAACGGGGTCGCCGGCGCCGAGCGTGTGGGGCGGGTCATCCGACTCCCCCGCATCTCTCTAGACTTTTCGCATGCCGACAGAATCCCGCGCAGCCTCAGCCGCGGCGCGAAATCAGAAGGTCGAGGTGTTCCGCCAGCAGGAGCGCGCGGCGAATCGTCGTCGTCGGATCATCGTCGTCGGCCTCAGCGCGATCGCGGTCATCATCGTCGTGGTGATCTTCGTCGTAGTCACCCGGCCGGGAACACCGGGGAAGACGTCGGGGTCGAACCAGATCATCCCGTCGTCCGTCTCGGGGGCGTCGACAACGGAGACCGCCCCCTCGCGAGTGAAGAACACATCGGGTATCAGCGGCGTGCTCGCCTGGGACACCACGGGATGGCCGGGCGACGGCAGCCCGCACGCGGGCGCCCTTGGGCACGATCACGTTGCGGGCCCGGTGACCTATACGGAACTGCCACCGGTCGGCGGATCGCACAGCGCGATCTGGATGAACGCCGGCGTCTACACCAAACCGGTGCCGACCGAGCGGGCGGTGCACAATCTCGAGCACGGCGGCGTCTGGATCACCTACAACCCGAACCTGTCTGCCTCCGACCTGAAAACCCTCACCTCGTTCGTGACGAAACAGAGCCTGATCGCCGAGAACGGAGACGGTGTCAGCAACCAGTCCAACCGGTACATCGACCTGAGCCCCTGGACGAGCAATGCCCTTCCGACGCCGATCGTCATCAGCGCGTGGGGGTACCAGTTGCAGGTCACCTCGCCGACCGACCCGCGACTGCAGGCATTCGTCGACAAATTCCGCAACAGCAAGACCTACTCGCCGGAGTTCGGTGGCGCGGTCGACGGAGTTCCGGTGCAGACCGGCGGTCGTGCCGCGAGCGACGGGGGCACGGCGGCGAATCCGGCGGGTTCGGCGCAGTAGCACCGCTCTCACGGAGACCTAAGAGTCCCGGCGCATCAGGCGAATTGTCGCTCCGGCGACTGCAGGCCCTCGACCAGTGCCATCGCGTCGGCCGCGAGGTGCATGATCGCGGCGAAATCGCCGGCCGCAATCATCGAGCGGGGCACCATCCAACTTCCTCCGACCGCGAGGATCGACGGATGCGCGAGGCAGACCCGAGGCCGCCGAGGCGATCGGCCGGAAAGAATTTCACCGCGCTCAGCCTGAGCTTCGCTGCGGCCTGCAGTTCTGTCGCTATTCCGGGCAGTGCGAGCACGCCGCGCTGCTGCGATCGAGCCACCACGGCTGCATCGTGGCCGGGGCTCACGATGAATTCGGCCCCCGGCATCCGTGCAGGCATCGACGCCATTCGGTGAGAGCACGGTGCCGGCGCCGACGGTGACATCCTCGAGCTTCGCCATTGCGGCCGGAATCTAAGTGCTCGTGAACACGTGGCAGGAATAGATGATCGCCTCGTAGCTGCTCAATGATCCGAGCTCCCCCACCGTGACGGTCGGGCTGCAGAACCTGCTGGGCAGCGCACCACCGACTACGGCGGGATCATGGCCGGTTCGGTGCTCACCGCGATCCCGGTGATCGTGGTGTTCGCGACCTTCCAGACGCAGTTCGTGTCGACGGTGACGGATGGGCTGAAGGGGTAGTTGGGTGTGGTGGCGGCTGCCGGGCCGGGTGCCGAATACTCCGCGCCACGCGCGTTCAACATCACTGCACGCTCGATATGGCTGATTTCTGAAGTTGACGGATCCTGCGGAGTCGATCCCGACCCGAGGGATGCGTCGGATCCCGAACTGTGGTGGCTCGAGTTGCCCCACCGAACCGTTCCAACCGCTACGGGTGACAGCCGAGCACGGGCTTGGGGATGCCCCGGGCACGGTGCTCGGCATTCTGATCTGCGCAACGTGGTTGTGGTTCGAAAAGGACTGTGGGACTACGGGGTTTTTACCGGCTGGGAAAATCCCAGATCGATTCCTTCTCCGCGCGGCTGTGCCCGGCCACATCCTCAGCGCGCTTGTCGGATCGGTCCCGATCCTGGTCGCGAACGGGAGCCGAATCCTGTGGCCCCGCCCCGCGGTGACAGTGGCGTTGGTTGCCGTGCAGCTCATTACCGCCACCACTTTCGTCGTCGCTACCCGAATCGTATGAGGCGGTCTGGCTGGCGCCGGGAAGTCACCTCCTCGACTCGGTCAACCCGACATCGCGGCGGCGGCCCGTCCCACCCCACGCTCGGCCAGCCGACTCACCTCCCGCAGCACCGGAAGCAGCGACACGATCTATCTCAACGTCGATCGCGTGAACGCCGCAGGTTGGCTGCTCCGAGACCTGGATACCAACACCGCCTCGATCGCCGGTGACAGCGGGTTCACCAATTTCTCGAATTTCAACCGTCGATTCTGCGACGTGAGGCGGGTGACGCGCGCGTATCGGGCAGGATTCACGCTTGGCGGCGTACCACAGCCATCAGGAGCTACTCGCTCTTCGCACCCTCGTCGTCCACGTCTTCGTCGGTCCGCAGCGCCTCCGACTCCTCAGGATGCGACCCCAGCGGCCCCCCGCCGAAGTCGGCTGCGCGCGCCGCCGGTGCTGATTTCTTCAGGACGTCGGCGGCTTTCGCGCGGGCCTCGGCAGCTTCATCCGCGTCGCCGGCGGCAGCGCCGCCCTGGTTCGCGAACTGGTCGAATGTCGCCATACCCGTCTTCCTTTCGATCCCGTGCCGTTTCGCTTCACCCTCGCGGAAACCAGACCCTGCGAGCCTAGCCAGACTGTCATGGCCAGGTAAAGCCCGTCACTTCCAGGTGAAGAGGCCGCGCGGGTCATATTCGGCCGCGATCGAGGTCAGCCGTTCGAAGGTGTCTTTCGGCCAGCACGAGGAATAGCGAGCGGGCGACGGATGTCCCGCGAAATTGATCGTCGTCTGGCTCGACGTCCAGGGGGCGAGGCTGGTGAGCGTCTCTGCCCAGAACGCGTCGAACGACTGCGCAGAGGCATCCGGGGTCAGAACGCCGACGAGCCCGAGCGTGAACGCGTTGCCACGGCCGCCGACGGCACTTCCGCCCTCGACATCGATGGCGGTGCGATGGCCGAGATGACGCAGTTCGGCCGAGACGACGGGGGGATGGGCATCCGCCCCGAAGGTCGCAAGGAAAGTGGAGGCGAAATCGGTGTCAGCCGAGGTCAGCATCACCCCGTCAACCCAGGCGGGTGCCGGCTGGTCGGGGTCGTTGTGCACGAGCGCGATCTTTGTGGTCGGCATCGCCCCGAGGGCGTCGATGAGCGCCGGGGCGAGCGCTCGGAGGGGCTCAGCCAGACGCGAACCCTCCTCGAGATCGCCGGGATAGACGAACCGCAGGGAGAGGGCCGTCGCTCCCCGTAGGGGTGGTAGCACCTCGTCGAACGGAGGGAACCGCATGATCGCGATCGACGTCGACAGGTCGGGGTCGGCCGTCGCGCACCAGCCGAGCCACCCCTCGAGGACGATCTCGATATGCTCGGCGGCGAAATAGAGGGCACCACCGTAGATCTCGGCGAGGGGCACGAGGGCGAAGGTCAGTTCGGTCACGACGCCGAAGCCCGCCTTTCCGCCGCGCAGAGCCCAGAACAGGTCGGGATTCTCGGTCGTGCTCGTGGTCTTCAGCTCGCCATCCGCCGTCACGATCCGGAACGAGAGGGCGTAGTCGGAGCTGAACCCGTGGCTGCGCGCGTAGGGACCGAGCCCGCCGCCGAGCGTGTAGCCGATGGCACCGACCGAGCCGGACGATCCGGTGATGGCGGTGAGTCCGTGCTAGCCGGCCGCCGCGATGACCGCTGACCAACGCACCCCTGCACCGATCGTCGCGACCCTGGCGACCGGGTCGATGACGAGAGCATCGAGGCGACCTGTCGTGATGAGAAGGCCGCCGCTCAGTGTTCCGTGGGCAGCGTGCCCCGTCGCCTGGATGTGCACGTGCAGCCCGTTGCGCGCGGCGAACAGCACCGCCTGCTGCACGTCGGACTCGTTCGCGACGCCGACCACGACATCCGGAAGCACGGTCGCGCCCAGCATGAATGGGGTGACCTCGGCGGCGAATCCGTCGTCACCCGGCACCAGAACGGGCCCATCGACTCCCTCGCCGAGCGTGGCGAACGGTGTATCGAGTTCGGTAGTCATGGCCACACGTTATCGGGAGTGGAGGTCGCGGGGCCATCCTTTTCCGCGGTCCCGCCGCTAGCGGTCCTCCAGCACCGCCATCGCGGCGTTGTGGCCGCCGATACCGCTTACGCCGCCACCCCTGACGGCTCCGGCCCCGCAGAGCAGGATGCGTTCGTGCTCGGTTGCGACACCGCAGCGCTCGGCCGCGGTGCTGAGGGAGGCGTCGTCGGCGAACGGCCATGACGGCGGCGCGAGAAAGATGTGGCCGCCGGGAAGGGCGAGTCCCGACTCGAGGTCGGCGGTGTCGTCGTAGAGGGTGTTCCACGCGACGCTGTCGGCGCCGATCGAGCGGAACGGGGTATCAGTCGCAGTCGCATCGACAGTGTCGACGAGCGGGCCCCTCTCTGTTCCGGGAAGCGGTGCATACGACGGATACCGTCGTCTCGCCAGCGGGATGTCGAGCTTCAGATCGTGGATGACGCGGGCCGGAAGCAGGCTCACCAGATCCGAGTAGCGCGACAGCCCTGCCTCGACACCCTCGAATGCGAAGGCGCTCACCGCCGCCCCGCCCACGGATCCGAGACGCTCGAGCACCGTGACCGAGAGGCCGGCCTGCGCGAGATCGGCGGCCGCGACGAGTCCGTTGTGGCCGCCACCGACGATGACGATGTCGGCCCGGGTGCTGCCGGTCATGCGATCTTCTGCTTGGGTTCGTCGTCGGTCACCGGCTGTGGCGCATCCTCGTCGGCAGCGCAGCCGATGGCGCCGACGACCCGTGCCGAGAGCGACTCGAGGGACGCCGCGTCCATCGGGTCGAGAACCTCCAGGAAGTACCGGCGGATCGCGGCGCTGTGGCCGCGGCTCGCGCCGAGCAACGCCCGGCGACCGGAGACCGTGAGGCCGATCCATGAACCGCGGGCATCGACGTCGCATTCGGTGCGGTCGAGCAGTTCGCGCTTCTCCATCCGCGTCACCAGATGGGAGACCCGACTCTTCTCCCAACCGATCGCTTCGGCGATGGCCGTGATGCGAAGGCCGCGACCCGTGGCATCGTGGATCGCCTGCAGGATCTCGTATTCGGAGGCGGAAAGGCCCGAATCGCGCTGCAGTTGCAGGTCGAGGGCACGATCGAGGCGACGGCGCATCGTGTAGAAGGTCGCCCAGGTCTGCCGCTCGGCGTCGGTCAGCGCCGAAGATGATGCCATCACTCGAGTGTATGCGTCGGTTGACGCGTCACCGAGGGGGGTGACTGCTCGAGATGGCGAACTCTTGCATCGCGCTTCCGACGACGCAGAAGCCTTGCGCTGTGACCACCGATGCCTGCGACGACGGGCGATTAGGCTCAATGCATGCCCTCGCATACCTCTGATTCCTCCGACGTGTCCGTCGTACCCGGCGATCACGGGTCCGTCGTACCCGGCGACGACGTCTCCGTCGTGCAGACGGCCGAGGCGGCTGTCTCGACCGCCGGCGGCCTCCGCGCGAACGCCGCCTTCGCCGATCCGCTCACGCGGGAGACGATCGAGACCGTGCGCCGTTGGCTGCGGGAGAGCGCGGATGTCGCCCCCGACGCCTCCGCTGAGCGCCTCGCCGGCGTGCTCAAAGACCCTCGCGGGCTCGACTTCACCATCGGATTCGTCGATCGCGTCGTTCGGCCGGAAGACCTGAAGGTCGCCGGCCACAACCTCGAGGCACTGTCGCGCTCGATCCCGTCGTTCCTGCCCTGGTACATGCGTGTCGCGATCCAGCTCGGTGGCGGTTTCGCCCCGCTCATCCCGTGGCCGATCGTGCCGATCTCACGGGCGGTCCTTCGCCGCATGGTCGGCCACCTCATTCTGGATGCGACCCCGAAGAAGCTCGACAAGAGCATCGCGGAGCTCCGTCGCGCCGGCGTGCGGCTGAACCTCAACCTGCTCGGCGAGGCGGTGCTCGGCGACGAGGAGGCTGACCGAAGGCTTGCCGGAACCCGCGAGATGCTCGAGCGCGACGACGTCGACTATGTCTCGATCAAGGTCTCCTCGGTGTCGAGTCAACTCTCGATGTGGTCGTTCGACGAGACCGTGACCCGGGTCGTCGCCCGACTGACTCCGCTCTACGAGCTCGCCGCCGTGACGGCGAAACAGAAGTTCATCAATCTCGACATGGAGGAGTTCCGCGACCTCGACCTGACCATCGCGGTCTTCGAGCGACTGCTCGAACAACCACGCCTCCGCGGGCTCGAGGCCGGCATCGTGCTGCAGGCGTACCTGCCCGACGCACTCGACGCGCTGCAGCGGCTCACGGGGTGGGCGAAGGAGCGCCAGCGCACGGGCGGCGCCGGCATCAAGGTGCGGCTGGTGAAGGGCGCCAACCTCGCGATGGAGCACGTCGACTCCGAGCTGCACGGCTGGCCTCTCGCGACCTTCGGAAGCAAGGTCGCGACCGACACGAACTACAAGCGCGTGCTCGACTGGGCGCTCACCCCGGAGCACACCGACGCCGTGCGCATCGGTGTCGCCGGCCATAATCTCTTCGACATCGCCCACGCTTGGCTGCTCGCAAAACAGCGCCGGGTCGACACCCGCATCGAGTTCGAGATGCTGCTCGGTATGGCGACCGGACAGGCGGATGCCGTGAAGCGAGACGTCGGCGGCCTCCTGCTCTACACACCCGTGGTTCGCCCGAGCGAGTTCGACTCGGCGATCTCGTACCTCATCCGCCGGCTCGAAGAGAACGCGAGCACCGACAACTTCATGTCGGGCGTCTTCGAGCTCGACCAGCCATCCGTCTTCTCCCGCGAGGAGAACCGCTATCTTGCGTCGATCGCGGCGCTCGACGCGGCTGTACCACCGTCGAACCGCGTTCAGGATCGCACCGCGCACGCGCCCGCGGCTCCGATCAACACCGCACCGCGCGCATTCGACAACGAACCGGACACCGACCCGTCCACCGCGCGCAATCGGGGGTGGGGGCGCGAAATCCTCTCCCGGGTCGACTCGTCAGAACTCGGCATCGCAGAGATCGCTGCGGCGCGGATCACGGATGGCACGGCCCTCGACGAGGTCATCTACAGCACCTCGACCGCCGGAGCATCGTGGGGCCAGCGCCGCGCCGACACCCGCGCCGCCGTGTTGCACGCCGCCGGCGAATCCCTCGCGGCGAGCCGTGCCGCCCTCATCGAGGTCATGGCGAGCGAGACCGGCAAGACCATCGCCGAGGGAGACGTCGAGGTCAGCGAGGCCGTCGACTTCGCGCACTTCTACGCCGAGCGGGCGCGCGAACTCGACCGGGTCGAGAACGCGACCTTCGTTCCCCCGAAACTCATCGTCGTCACCCCGCCGTGGAATTTCCCCGTCGCGATCCCGGCAGGCTCCGTGCTCGCCGCGCTCGCCGCCGGGGCCGGCGTCATCATCAAGCCGGCTCCTCAGGCGAAGCGCAGCGCGGCCGTTCTCGTCGAAGCGCTTTGGGACGGCGGCGTGCCGCGCGACGTGCTCAGCATCGTGGATGTCGAGGAGGGCACGCTCGGGCAGCGTCTCGTCTCGCATCCTTCCGTCGACCGCGTCATCCTCACCGGGGCCTTCGAGACGGCGAAACTCTTCCGCTCCTGGCGCGAAGACCTTCCGCTGCTCGCCGAGACGAGCGGGAAGAACGCGATCATCGTTACGCCGAGCGCGGACCTCGACCTCGCCGTCGCGGATGTGGTCAAGAGTGCGTTCGGACACGCCGGCCAGAAATGCTCGGCTGCATCCCTCGTGATCCTGGTCGGCTCCGTCGGAAAGTCGGAACGTTTCCGGCGGCAGCTCGTCGACTCGGTGAAGACGTTGCGGGTCGGTTGGCCGCAGGATCCGACGACGATCATGGGTCCGATCATCGAGCCCGCCGGCGGCAAGCTGAAGCGCGCGTTGACCACGCTCGACGCCAATGAGTCGTGGCTGGTCGAACCGCGCCAGCTCGACGAATCAGGCCGGCTCTGGAGCCCGGGTGTGCGCGACAACGTCGCCGAGCGCTCCGAATTCCACCTGACCGAGTACTTCGGGCCGGTGCTCGGCATCATGCGTGCCGACACGCTCGAGCAGGCGATCGCGCTGCAGAATGCGCCGTCCTATGGGCTGACGGCGGGCATCCACTCGCTCGATCCGAAGGAGATCGCGCTCTGGGTCGACACCGTCGAGGCCGGCAACCTCTATGTCAACCGCGGGATCACCGGCGCGATCGTGCGGCGGCAGCCGTTCGGCGGCTGGAAGCGCTCGACAGTCGGGGCGAGTGCAAAGGCGGGCGGACCGAACTATCTGCTCACCCTCGGCGACTGGCGGCCGGTGTTCAGCGAACCGGGGACGGCGGTCGTGCTGTCCGGCCTCAGCGCGCCGGTCACGCGATTGATCGAGGCGGCTCAGCCGGGCATGGAATTCGTCGAATTCGACCGGGTGCGAGTTGCGGCCGTGAGTGATGAGCGCGTCTGGACCGAGGAATACGGCGTGTCGCGGGATGTCTCGAGCCTCAGGGTGGAGCGCAACGTCCTCCGCTATCGGCCGGTGGCGGTCACCATCAGGCTCGCCGAGGGTGCATCGCCCTCACAACTGATCCGGGTGCTCGCGGCGGCGACTCGCGTCGGCGCGGCTGTCACCGTCTCGACGGCGCTCCCTCTCGCGGCGGGGCTGATCCGGTTGTTCCGCCATCCGCTGTCGCCGTTGAAGGTCGTCGATGTGATCGTCGAGACGGATGCGCGCTGGCACGCAAGCCTGCAGTCGGGCGAGGCGGGACTCGGCATCGGAGCTCGCATCCGCCTGCTCGGTGGCGACCACCTCGAGCTCGCGCGGGTGCTCGGCGGCGATCCCGATGTCGCCATCTACTCCGGCCCGGTGACGACCTCCGGGCGAATCGAGCTGCTTCCCTTCCTGCATGAGCAGGCGATCAGCATGACGGCGCACCGGTTCGGCAACCCCGACCCGACGACGACGGTGGAGCTCTAGCGCCGGCCTCCCGTTTGACTACCCGCGGGCGGTTCGACCACCACCCCGTTCGGCTACCACCACCCCCTTTGTAAGGAGTGGTGGTGACGGAAGTGGGCGGTAGTCGTTCAGTGGGCCGGGGTGTCGACCAGGTCGGAGTGGTGGATCGCCGCGACATCCGGATGCGCCCGCAGCCGACTCTTCAGCGCGTTCTCGCCGTATGTCGTGTAGATCGGATTCTCGGGATCGACCGTGATGCCGTCGGCCTCCGCGGCGAGCTCGGGCGGGAGTTCAAGCACCGGGATCGACGCATCCAGCGCCGGGCTGTAAAAGAACGGGATCGACATCCGATCGGTCCCGATCAGCGGCGAGATGACGCGGTGCACCGTCGCCTTGAGGTAGCCGCCGGTCGCGACCTCGAGCAGTTCGCCGATGTTGACGACGAAAGCGCCCGGCAGTGGCGGGGCGTCGATCCAGCCGTCGCCGTGCTGCACCTGCAGGCCGCCTTTTCCCGGCTCGACGTAGAGAAGTGTCAGCACGCCGGAGTCCTTGTGGGCGCCGACCCCCTGCTGCGGCTCGGGGTCGGACTTTCCGGGATAGCGCACGATCTTGATCAGAGTCGCGGGGTTCTCGGCGAAGGCTGCGTCGAAAATATGGGCGTCCGCCCCGAGTGAGGTCGCCCACGCCTGCAGCAGCCGGAGGCTGACCGCTGAGAGCTCCTCGTTCCAGCGGCCGATGATCTCCTTCAGCTCCGGGAGCGCGATCGGCCACTGGTTCGGACCCTCAAGGCGCCAGTAGTCCGCAATATATTCTCCAACTGGAATGGATGCCCGTTCCGGCCCGATATCGATCTGCTCACGCCAGTCGACGACCCCTTTGGTCAACTCGCCGCCCACTCGCGTGTAGCCGCGAAAGTGTGGGCTCTTCACGTTCTCGATGGCGAGCTTGTCGGCCTCCGGCAAAGCGAAGAACGCGCGCGCCGTGCTGATGACCGAGCCCTGCAGCTCATCGCTGACGCCGTGCCCGACAAGGTAGAAGAAACCGAACTCGTGGGTCGCAGTGCGCAGGTCGGCGCGGAACTCCTCCGCTTCCGCAGGGCTGCCGTCGAGGCGCGAAAGATCGAGGATCGGCAGGGATGTCGCTGGCGAAGTCATGAGAGAAGTCTGCTCCCTCGCACTGGAGGTGGCCTGACCTCTGCGGATTGTTACGCCGACGACATCCACTCGACGGCACTCTCGCGACGAACGCAACATTGCGTACACCCTTGTCGCATCCGCTGTGCGAGTCGTAGGCTACCGCCCAACCCGATTTGTTAACCCTCTTTACATATTCGATGTGTCGGGAGGCCGCTCGGGGATCCACGCCGTCCGGTGCGGATCGAACAGGAGGAGCAAGTGAATATCAGCAGGGGAATCAATCGAATCAGTCGCGCGGGAGCGGTCGGGGCAGTCATCGCGGGGATGGTGGTCGGCGGCAGCATCGCGGGTGCCGCACCCGCCAGCGCGACCCCGGTCTGTGCGGCCGCATGGAACTCGACGACCGCGTATACCGGGGGGGCGACCGTCAGCGAGAACGGCACGAACTACTCGGCCAACTGGTGGACGCAGGGCAACGATCCCGCCACCAACTCCGGCGGGACCGGTAGCGGTCAGCCGTGGACATCAACCGGCGGTTGTACGGGAAGCGGTGGAGACGGCGGCGGTGGTGGAGGCGGCACGGGAACGGGTACCGGCTCCGTCACCGGCACCTTCTTCAGCCCGTACAAAGACATCACCTCGAGCCTCAACTGGAACACCAACGTCATGCAGACCGCGGTGACCGGCACGACGATCCCGATCGTCGGCGCCAGCAACAGCCTGGTCTCCACGGTGGAACCGAACCTCGGCGGCATCACCCTGGCGTTCGCCACCGGCGCCTGCGGATCCGAGAACTGGGGCGGGGTGGCCGGTGCCTCCTTCGCCGCCGCGAACGTGCCGGCGTTGGATGCCGCGGGGCTGAACTACGTCGTCTCGACCGGCGGCGCGGCCGGCGCCTTCACTTGTGGTTCAGGCTCGGCACTCGGTAGCTTCATCGCCCGATATGCCTCTCCGCACCTCGTCGGCATCGACTTCGACATCGAAACCGGCCAGACCGCGGCGGATATCTCGTCGCTCGTCAACGCCGCGGCCGGCGCCCAGACGCAGTATCCGAAGCTCAGGTTCTCGTTCACTCTCGCGACGCTCGGAGCGTCCGACGGATCATATGGCGGGCTCAACAGCACCGGCACCACCGTCATGAACGCGATCGCAGCATCCGGCCTGGTCGACTACACGGTCGATCTGATGACGATGGATTACGGCAACGCGTCGAGCGGCGTCTGCGTGGTCTCGGGAGGCGCCTGTGACATGGGTGCGTCCGCGGTGCAGGCGGCGAAGAATCTCCAGCACACCTACGGAACACCGCTCAGCAAGATCGAACTCACGCCGATGATCGGGGTCAACGACTCGGCGAGCAACGTCGTCACCCTCGCCGACGTCGACACGATCTCGGCCTACGCGAAGGCCAATGGGCTCGCCGGGGTGCACTTCTGGTCCCTGGATCGGGATACCCCCTGCCCAAGCGCACAGTCGACGGCCTCATCGACCTGCAACTCGATGAGCGGCTCGACGGCGTTGCAGTACACGAACCGGTTCCTCGCGGATCTCTGGTAGCGGCGCGGGCGTCCAGCTGCGGCGTCGGCTTCGAGTCGGCGCCGCAGCCGGTCATCCACCCCTTCCGTTTGGCGACCGCCACTCTGTTTGTGCAGGGTGGCGGTCGCCAAACCCGGCGGTGGATGCGGTTGGCCGCACGTCAGCGCGTGACGGCGGCACCAGGTTCAGCGGTCGGTGTAGCGCGGCGCGAACGTGATGCGGCGGTCGACCCCGCTTCCGGACAGCGTCCAGTCGAGCGCCGCCGAGCCGCCCCGAGCGAAGGCGGCCCAATCGCGCCTCAGCTGGCGACCGAACTTCTCGAGGTCGTTCCAGTCGACGCCAGCGAGCATCGGTGACCCCCGCCAGAAATCCTCGTCGCCCCAGAAGAACGGCAGTTCGACGCAGTGGCAGGCTCCCCACGGGGTTCCCTTCGGGCGCCAGTCGAAACGATAGGTCGCGACATCCGCTCCCCCGTTCCTCAGTTGCCGGGCGAGATCCAGCGCCGGCGCACCGAAGACGCGCCGCGTGAGCAGCGCGCAGAGCGGCTCGGTCAGCGGCCTCAGCGCAGCGGATGCCCGCGCCCTCCGCAGCGCGCCCACACCCTCGAGGAACGGCGAGAAGTCGTCCCGGTTGTACCCGACCAGCACGGAGAGCGACCCGGCCCGCCGTGTTCTCCCCGCGACGACATCGTTGGTCGGCGGAACGGGCCAGGCGTCGGCCGTCGGGGCATAGGGCATCCCGGCGGTGAAGGGATCGCCGGTGAGCGGGCTCATCGCCGCGACCTGGGCGGCGAGCAGCTGGTCGACGGTGGCGGCTCGCGGGTCGCTGTTGACCGTAGTGTCGAGTGGGTTGCCCTCGACCGTTGTGGCGAGCGCCGCGAGGAAGTTCGCACCAACCTGGCGTGCGACGGCGTCCCGGTTGCGATGCAATCCGAGTGGCGCGCTCTGCAGGATCGCCCGTTGGAAAAGATGATCTGCCTCGGGAATGGCGATCAGGTTGGCGATGGAATCCGCGCCGGCCGACTGCCCGAACAGGGTCACATTCTGCGGATCCCCGCCGAAGCTCTCGATGTTGTTCCGCACCCATTCGAGAGCGGCGAGCTGGTCCTGGATGCCGAGATTGCCGGGCGCGACGCCCTCGAGCGCGAGAAAGCCGAACGCCCCGAGGCGGTAGTTGATGCCGACGACGATCACGTCGCCGTCTCGCACGAGCCGTGCCGGGTCGTAGATCCCGCCGCCGCCCGAACCGTTGACGTAAGAGCCGCCATGGATCCAGACCATGACCGGGCGCAGTGTCTCGGATGGGGCATCCGGTGCGGTGATGTTCAGAAAGAAGCAGTCCTCGTCCATCGGACGGAGGGGCTTCGGAAGAGCGAGCAGCGCGAGAGTGAACGGCGGCTGCGGGCACATCGGACCCTCCGCGAGCGCGTCGCGCGCTCCGTCCCACGGTGTCTCCGGGCGCGGCCGCTCGAATCGGCTGGCGGTCGCGTAGCGCACCCCGCGAAAACGCAGCAGGCCGTCTTCGCGTACGCCGCGGAGGGTGCCGAGGGGGGTGATGACCTCGGGGGGTTTGGGGTCGCGGGCGGGGGCTTCATCGTTGGCGGGCGTGGCCCGTTCGGCCGAGTTTTCACGGTTGGCGGGGGCAGAATCATCCACTGGCGTCACCTGACAATCATCACCCCGCTCTCACCTGCAGCGTTCCCTCATCCCGTTCGAGCCATGAGCCCGCCGAAAATGCACCAAATCGAGACGAAAATCTGCAATTTCGGCGGGCTCGCGAGCTTGCGCGCGCGGGCAGGAGCGAGCTGGCGGGAGCGCGGATGCGCGGAGAGCGCACCCCGGGCTCAGGTGCGTAGCGCCGCCGCGACGAGTGCGAGTGCGTCGTCGCGGCCGACGCCAAGCAGGTCGACGGTTTCGACGAAGGTGCGGGCGGCATCCTGTGCCCTCTGCTGGATGTAGTCGCCGCTCGCGCACACGAAGGATCCGCTGCGTCCGCGGGTCTCGATGATTCCGTCCGTCTCGAGTTCCCGGTAGGAACGCGCGACCGTATTGACCGCGATGCCGAGTTGCTCGGCCAGTGCGCGCACCGTCGGAAGTCGCGACCCCGACACGAGTTCGCCCGACGCCACAGCGGCGAGCACTCCGCTCCGCACCTGCTCGAACGGGGGAACAGCGGATGCTGCGTCGATCGTCAGTCTCATGGCGCCCACTTCCGTGTCTGGGGTCACGTTACATTCTCGCGCGAGAATGTAGCTGTAGCCGGCAGATATCCGTCGACCCCGAATTCACGCCCGCAGCCGGCGCAGCCGCGCCCAACTCACTGCCGCACCCGCCGCAGCCGCACCCGCCGCAGCCGCACCATCCGGTACCCCACCCCGACGAGCAGCACGGCGATGCCGACAACGATTCCGACCGGGGGAAGGGTGGCGACGAGGGTGACGCATCCGAGCGCCCCGAGAACCTGAAGCGCACGCGGATACTTGCGCCGCGACCGCGGTTGCGACAGCGCCGCGATATTCGCCACCAGGTAGTAGAGCAGCACGCCGAACGACGAGAAGCCGATCGCCCCGCGCAGGTCGACTGTTAGCACCAGAACGCAGACGACCACGGCGAGGGCAAGCTCGGCACGATGCGGCACGAGGAACCGCGGATGCACCGCTGCCAGCCACCGCGGAAGGTCACCCTCGCGCGCCATGGCGAGGGTGGTGCGGCCGATGCCGGCGATGAGTCCGAGCAGCGCGCCGAGGGAGGCGGCGGCGGCGCCGATCCGCACGATGGGGGCGGCCACGCGCCATCCACTCCCCTGCACGGCGTCTGCGAGTGGTGTCGCCGAACGGGCGACGCCTTCCGGTCCGAGCGCGCCGAGGATGACGACCGCGACGATCGCGTACACGATGACCGCGAGCAGGAGGGCGATGACGATCGCGCGAGGGATGGTGCGCGCCGGATCCCTCACCTCCTCCCCCATGGTCGCGATGCGTGCGTAGCCCGCAAACGCGAAGAACAGCAACCCGGACGCCTGCAGAATGCCGTAGGGTCCGCCCGAGACGAAGGATCCGGAGGTGAAAGAGAGAGCCGGCAGGCCGCCGGACGCTGCGGCCGCCACTCCGATCGCGAGGCTGAGCAGCGAGACGACCACGATCACTCGGGTAACGGTCGCCGTTCGCGACACCCCGCGGTAGTTCACCGCGACGAGGGCGAGCACGGCGACGACGGCGACCGGTCGCTCCCACCCGGCCGGCGCCGCGTAGGCCGCGAAGGTGAGCGCCATCGCCGCGCAACTCGCCGTCTTGCCGATCACGAAGCTCCAGCCGGCGAGGAATCCCCACCAGGGGCCGAGCCGTTCGCGCCCGTAGACGTAGGTGCCGCCCGAGGTCGGGTACACGGCGGCGAGCTGGGCGGAGGATGTCGCGTTGCAGAACGCCACGACCGCAGCGACGACCAGTCCGACCAACATGCCGTTGCCCGCAGCACGCGCCGCGGGGGTGAAGGCGGCGAAGACTCCGGCACCGATCATCGATCCGAGTCCGAGAAAGACGGCATCCGCCGGACCGAGGTGGCGCGCGAGAGTCGTCATGCGTGCACCCTAGAAGGCCGAGATTAACAACCTCAGTCGCGAGTGCGGTGAATCAGCTTCGACAGCACGATCGCGCTCCGGGTGTGGTCGACGTTCGGCGCGATGCGCACCCGTTCGAGAGCGAGTTCGAGCGACGGGATGTCACGCGAGCGCATGTGCACGATGGCGTCCGCGCTGCCCGTGACCGTGCCGGCATCCACCACCTCCGGTACCCCGGAGAGGATGCGCATGAGCTCCGCGGGTGCGACTGTTCCGCGGCAGAACAGCTCGACGTAGGCCTCGGTGCCGAGGCCGTCGACAGCCGGATCGACCTGGATGGTGAATCCGCGGATCACCTTGTCGGCGACGAGCCGGTCGACCCGGCGCTTCACGGCGGAGGCGGAGAGCCCGATTACCTCGCCGATATCACCGTAGCCGGCACGGGCGTTCTGGCGAAGGAGATCGATGATGCCGTAGTCAAGGCTGTCCATTGGAACACCTTACGGTGCTTAGTTGTGCTGTGGCGACCAAAAACAGCGATTTCGTGCGCTCTACGCTGCGAATGTTCGGAAGCGTGCGTGTGAGACTGGAACGACCCCACACCCCGATTCTCCAGAAGGAGCCCTCGTGTCGGCCACCAGCCCCGCAACAGACGTTGCCACCCCCGCTCGACGTGACAATGAGAGGAAGGCGAGTAAGCGAACCGTTCTCATGTGCCGCCCCGACTTCTTCACGGTTGTGTACCGCATCAACCCGTGGATGAATCCGCAGCTCCCGACCGACACCGCGCTCGCCGTGCGGCAGTGGGAGGTTCTCTACCGGACATACCTCGACCTCGGATTCGACGTGCACCTCATCGATCCGATTGACGGCCTCCCCGACATGGTCTACGCGGCGAACGGCGGCTTCGTGATCGACAACATCGCCTACGGCGCCAGCTTCACCTACCCCGAGCGCCAGCCCGAAGGACCTGCCTACATGGACTGGTTCGGCGAAGAGGGATTCGATGTGCGGATGCCGAAGAATGTGAACGAGGGAGAGGGCGACTTCCTGCTGGTCGGCGACGTGATCCTCGCCGGAACCGGATTCCGAAGCGCCTCCAACAGCCACGATGAGCTCGCCGGCATCTCCGGTCGCGAGGTCGTCACGCTCGAGCTGGTCAACCCGAACTTCTACCACCTCGATACCGCGATCGCCGTGCTGGATCCGCAGCCGGGTCATCCGAATCCGAACATCGCCTACCTGCCGAGCGCGTTCAACGAGGAGGGCCTCGCCATTCTGCGGGCCCGCTTCAACGATGCGATCCTCGTCACGGAAGAGGATGCCTCGGTGCTCGGACTCAATTCGTTCAGCGACGGTTACAACGTGGTCATCGCGGCCCGCGCGAAAGACTTCGAGCGCCAGCTGCTGGAGCGCGGCTACAACCCCATCGGCGTCGACCTCAGCGAGCTCCTGCTCGGCGGCGGGGGTGTGAAGTGCTGCACGCTGGAGCTGCGTCGCTGACCGAAAAACAGGCCGCGCTGATTGCGCGCGAGGATACGCATATCGCGCCCACCTATCATCCGCTCGAGGTCGTCGTTGCGACCGCCGCGGGAGCCTGGGTGACGGATGTCGACGGCCGTCGCTACCTCGACTGCCTCGCCGCGTACTCCGCCGTCAACTTCGGCCATGGGCATCCGGCCCTCATCGCCGCCGCTCGCGCCCAGCTGGACCGCGTAACGCTCACCAGTCGCGCCTTCCACAACGACCAGCTCGGCCCGTTCGTCGAGTCGCTCGCCCGCCTCGCGGGCAAAGAAATGGTCATCCCGATGAACACGGGAGCGGAGGCGGTCGAGTCGGGCATCAAGGTAGCTCGAGCCTGGGGATATCGCGTCAAGGGAGTCGCCGCCGACCGCGCCAACATCATCGTCATGGACGGCAACTTTCACGGGCGCACCACCACGATCATCAGCTTCTCGGATGACGCGACGGCCACCAGAGACTTCGGCCCGTTCACGCCCGGCTTCCGTTCGGTTCCGTATGGGGATGCCGCAGCCATCGAAGCGGCCATCGACGAAAACACCGTCGCGGTGCTCGTCGAACCCATCCAGGGTGAGGCCGGGATAATCATTCCCCCAGCGGAATATCTTCCCGGGGTGCGCGACATCACACGCCGCCACGACGTGCTCATGATCGCCGACGAGATCCAGTCCGGGCTCGGACGCACCGGGGCGACCTTCCAGTGCGACAACGTCGGGGTCGTTCCCGACCTGTATCTGCTCGGCAAGGCGCTCGGCGGGGGGATTGTTCCGGTGTCGGCCGTCGTCGGCGATTCGGATATCCTCGGCGTGCTCGGCTGGGGCGAGCACGGCTCGACCTTCGGTGGCAATCCACTCGCGGCGGCGGTCGGCAGCGCCGTCATCGCGCTGCTTGCGACCGGCGAGTTCCAGTCGCGGGCGGTGTCGCTGGGTGCACGACTGACGGCGGGACTCGAGGCGCTGATCGGCTCCGGGGTCGTGGCGGTTCGGTCGGCAGGACTCTGGGCTGGGATCGACATCGACCCAACGCTCGCGACCGGGCGCGAGGTCTGCGAGCTGCTGATGGAG
>JAYVNU010000043.1:0-7191 GCA_043758345.1 Lacisediminihabitans sp. | reverse complement strand
TGTCGGTGTCGATTCGTAAGCCCTCCAGTTTTCCGTAGCGATTCGGCGACCAACCGACCGAACCACTTCGGAAGAAGGCTGAGGCGTCGGCGAGGGTCGCAAACAGGGTGCTCGACCAGGTGCTGGAGATCGCGACATCCACCGCGACGTTGACTCCCGGAGCCCGCATCTCGACCTGAAACCTGCCGTCGTCCTCGGTCACGTCGAATCGTGCATGGTGATGCACGCCGGGGAAGACGCGAGCCCCCGCGATGACGGGCACCCATGATGCGCTGTGCCGCTGCGAAACGTAAACGCCGCTATGTGTGCCGTCAGCGTCATCCCACTCGACGGCAATCCGATGCGCCGCGTTCTCGGCACCCCAACCGAGCTCGGACCGCACGAATTTTGGACGAAACGACCCGAGCCGCAGGAGGCAGATGCCCGCGACCGCGCTGCCGTCGACCAGCTGCGGACGGAGGGATGCCGGTAGCAGATTCTGCGCGATAAGGGAGTCGAGACGATAGTTGATGAGCAGGCAACGCTCGATCGTGGCCGCCATCGATGGCATCGGGAAGCTCATTCCGTCACCCCCTGCACTTTCACGCGACCGGACGAGCGCTTGCGAACCTCGCGCAGCACGATCTGCTCCGGGCACACCGCCGAGCGGAAATCCCCGACCTGCACCGCCGGCCGATTACTGACCAGCGAATAGAGGATGCGGTTCGCGTTCCGGCGTTCCGTGATCAGTCCGGCGGCGCGCAGCACCGAGAGGTACCGCGAGATGGTCGGCTCGGTCGCGCTGAACTGCGCCGCGATCTCGCCGACAACGGGTTCAACATCCTTCAGATCCTGCAGGATCTGCCGGCGAGTGGGGTGGGCAAAAGCTGCGAAAGTGTTGCTCACGTCATCGGGCCTGATTGCAATAGAGCACTTGTGCTAAGTAGCGACAAGGCTGCAGTTTAGGATCATCGACCTCAGGCGGCGGTCGCCTTCGTGAACTTCGACTGCAGGTGGGGTCCGGCGAGCACCGTCTCGTACTTCGGTGTTCCGGTACCCGGCAACGCCGAGACCTCAGCGTCCCAGTTCGCATTGTGGAAGAACGGCATGCTGTGTCGGCGTGGGATCTCGCCCTTCATATTCGGCGACGGGTCGACCACTCGGTGAAGAGTCGAGCGCCAGCGGTCGTTCGTCCAGCGCGCCATGAGATCGCCGATGTTGATCACGTACGCACCCGGAATCTCCTCGACCCCGGCCCACCCATCCGACTGGGTCAGCACCTGCAGACCGCCGACGCGATCCTGCTTGAGGATCGTCAGTGTCCCGTAGTCGGTGTGCGCGCCGGCCCGCAGTTGGCCGTCCTCCGGCGCATCCCTCCGTCCCGGGTAGCGGATGGCCCGCAGCGCACTCGGCGACTGATCGATCGAGGCCTCGAAGTAGTCGGCGGGCAGCTTCAGGCCCACCGCGAAATTCGACATCAGCCGGGTGCCGAGCTGCAGCATCACGCGAAAATAGTCCGTCCACGCATCGTGGAACTCGGGGAACTCCGCTGGCCAGAGGTTCGCCTGCCAGGCCCACGCCTCATCCGCTCCCGTGAACAGCCGCTCCGGCTGGTCGACCGGACCGATGCTGAACGCCTCCTTCAGATCGGGCTTCGAGACGCCGCCGAGCGACTTCGCGAGCGACTCGCCGGAGAACGGGATGTAGCCGTACGGGTAACCGGGCGAGGGAGGGCGCACCGCCATCCGCTGCTCATGAGGCAGGTCGAAGAAGGCGACCGTCGCGTCCCATGCCCGGGTGGCCACGACATCCGGTACGCCGTGTCCGACTACCTGGAAAAAGCCGACAGTGGTGCAGACATCGTCGAGCTCTGCGCCGACGACTGCGGGGGCTCGGTCGAGGTCGATGACGGGAACGTAGGGCATTGGGGCTCCTTCGGGTTTCATGGTTCGGCTGTGGGGACTCGGCCATCGACGTTGTTGTCGGGCGAGGGACCCGGATGCGACGCGAGGGACCCCCGCACACCGGGGTCCGTGGCGCCAGAGCTGGAGCTATGGCGGAAAAACGAAATACGGTCAGGCCGCGGGCGCCAGGAACTCTTCCCACTGGGTCTCGGTGCGCTCAACGCCGCGAACCAGCCACGAGGTTCCGTGCGGGGGCTTCGGCCGGAGACGCAGCGTCCAGCCCATCTCGTTCGGCGTGCGATCACCCTTCACGTTGTTGCAGCGCAGGCAGCAGGCGACGAGATTCTCCCAGCTGTCCTGCCCGCCACGCGAGCGCGGAAGCACGTGGTCGATGGTGTTGGCGGTACCGCCGCAGTATCCGCAGCGCTGGCTGTCGCGACGCAAAACGCCGCGCCGACTCACCGGGATCAGCCTCGTCGACGGGATGCGCACATACCTCGTCAGCAGGATGACCGACGGCCGATCGTAGGATCCGCTCGATCCCCAGACCGGATGCTCCGAATCCGCGGCAACAATGGTCGCCTTATGGTTCATCACGAGCACGAGTGCTCGCTTGAAAGACACAACGGCAAGGGGCTCGAAGCCCGCGTTCAAGACCAGCGTGCGCATTCTCATCCTTTCGAAGAAGCCTGCACGGCTTGCAGGCGGTTCGATGCACCTTGGGTCTTCATCGCGGCGAAGGAGCGAGCGGACAAACAAAAAGGCACTGTCGAAAGACAGTGCCTAGTGAGTGGCGGCGCGTGAGAACACACACCGCTCGCTGCTGTGCCGTATGCCGAAAAACGCACGCGCATCCGTGGTGTGGATGATGCGCGACCTCAACATGGGCTCTCCCGAATTCGAGATGAATTGCAAGAATCCCAATGTAACCCAGAAATCCGGGAGCCACGGATGCTGGCGCACCCGTTGATGAAGCGTTAACGGATGTTCAGATGCCGACGTAGACATGAATCGCGACCTCGTTGGGCAGTTCGATGGCGTCATCGTGCCCTTCCACCTCGACGCGCACGTAGGTGCCCACTCTCGAGAAGCTCGCCCTCGCTCCCGGCAGCACGCCCGCCGTTCGTAGTTGCTCCAGCAGGTCGATCTCGTACTGCACCGGCTCTCCGAGACGTCTGATCGTGCTCTTGATCGGCCCTACTGCGCCGAGAACGAAGTTGACGATGTTGACGACGCCATCCGAGAACTTGCCCGCATCCGTCTCCCCCAGCTCGCCGAGCCCCGGAATCGGATTGCCGTAGGGCGACTGCGTCGGGTGCCCGAGCATCTCGATGATGCGGCGCTCGACCGACTCGCTCATCACGTGCTCCCAGCGGCATGCTTCTTCGTGGACGAGTGCCCAGTCGAGGCCGATGACATCGGCGAGCAGCCGTTCGGCGAGACGATGCTTGCGCATGACGTGGATGGCCTTCGACCGACCGTCGTCGGTCAGCGCCAGGTGGCGGTCGCCTTCCACCACGACGAGTCCGTCGCGCTCCATGCGGGCGACGGTCTGGGAGACCGTCGGACCGGAGTGGCCGAGACGCTCGCTGATACGCGCACGAAGTGGAAAGATGTTCTCTTCTTCGAGTTCATAGATCGTTCGGAGGTACATCTCAGTGGTGTCAATGAGGTCGGTCATTGTCTCCTCCAAGCTGCTGCCGCGTGTCAGGTAAGCCTAACCTGCAACGGCCCTCCGGCAACCGACGCCGCTCGCGCCCCCATCCGCGCCGATAGCATTGGGCAATGCCCGACCTGACGATCCCCGCTGAACTGCTGCCCGTCGACGGAAGGTTCGGGTGCGGCCCCTCCAAGGTGCGCCAGGAACAGCTCGACTATCTGGCCGGAGCAGGGGCCGCACTGATGGGAACCTCCCACCGGCAGGCACCGGTGAAGAACCTGGTCGGTCGGGTGCAGTCGGGCCTCGCAGAACTGTTCCGCCTTCCCGACGGTTATGAGGTCGTGCTCGGCAATGGCGGATCGACCGCCTTCTGGGACGCCGCGGCCTTCGGACTCATCGAAAGACGCAGCGAGCACCTCACCTTCGGCGAGTTCGGCGCGAAGTTCGGCGCCGCCGCGGCCACACCGTTCCTCGAGGCTCCGCACATCATCAGCGCGCCGGGCGGATCACGCAGCGAGATCGAGATCGTCGACGGGGTCGACCTCTACGCCTGGCCTCACAACGAGACATCCACCGGTGTGATGGCACCGATCAGGAGAGTGGATGCCGACGCCCTCACAGTCGTCGACGCGACCAGCGCAGCGGGCGGAATCGACTTCGACGTGGCAGAGACCGACGTCTACTACTTCGCTCCGCAGAAGAACTTCGCCTCAGACGGCGGTCTCTGGTTCGCCCTCTTCTCCCCCGCCGCCCTGGAGCGGGTCGAGCGGATCGCGGCGAGCGGCCGCTGGATCCCCGAGTTCCTCAGCCTGAAGAACGCCGTCGACAACTCGCGGCTGAAGCAGACCCTCAACACCCCCGCGATCTCGACCCTGCTGATGCTCGAGAACCAGCTCGAGTGGATCAACGGCAACGGCGGTCTCGCTTGGGCCGATGCCCGCACGTCCGAGTCGTCGAGTGTTCTCTACGACTGGGCAGCATCCGTCGACTACGCGACACCGTTCGTCACCAGTCCCGCTCATCGTTCGCAGGTCGTCGTGACGATCGACTTCGATGAGAAGATCAACGCCGCCGCGATCGCGAAGACGCTTCGGGCCAACGGGATCGTCGACACCGAGCCCTACCGCAAGCTCGGACGCAACCAGCTGCGCGTCGCCACCTTCACCGCGATCGACCCGGATGACGTGCGCACGCTGGTGAAGGCGATCGAGTTCGTCGTCGAGAGCTTTTAGCGCTCATCCTCTTCGTCGTCGTCTTCGTCCAGGTCGTCGATATCGACCCCGTCGAGATCTCCGCCATGCAGGATGTCGCTGCCGAGGTCGTCATCATCGTCATCGTCGTCCGACTCCTCATCGTCGTCGTCGTCCGAGTCGTCGTCGTCCGATTCGTCGTCGTCCGATTCGTCGTCGTCCGATTCATCATCGGAATCGTCGTCCAACCCCTCGACCGGCTCGCCGGAGGCATCCTGCGCAGCACGATAGTCGGCGAAGCGATCGACCCACGGAATCCACGCCGGCGAGAGCAGCGCTCCGTCGCCAGGGGTCAACTCCGTCTCGAGAACGCTGGCCGCCTCGCCCTCGACGTGCGCAATGCTGACAGTCCAACGCCATCCCGGATACCCGGAGAGCAGCGTATCGAAGTAGATCGTGACGGTCCCCTCGCCCTCGTCGATCGACCCGGCCGCGGCCCCGATCGAGTCGGCGGACGTGATTTCGAGCAGGGCCGTACGGCCGAGCTCGAAGTCCGCGTCGAGGGCGACGGACTCACGCATCGAGTTCTTCCGCCACCTTACGGAGCATGGCGGCGATCGTCTTGCCGTGCTTCGAATCCGGGTAACGGCCGCGCTTGAGATTCGAGCCGATGCCGTCGAGCATTTTGACCAGGTCTTCGATGATCACGGCCATATCATCCGCGGGTTTGCGGCTCATCTTCTGGAGGCTCGGCGGAGCCTCGAGCACGCGCACCGAGAGCGCCTGCGCTCCACGCTTGCCGTCGGCGATGCCGAACTCGAGCTTCATTCCTGCCTTGATCACGGTGCCGGCTGGCACGGCGGAAGCGTGAAGGAAGACCTCTTGGCCGTCATCGGAGCTGATGAAGCCGAAGCCCTTCTCGTCGTCATAAAACTTGACCTTGCCGGTAGGCATGGCTGTACCTCTTTCGTTTGGGGCTACCGTAAGCCTATGGGCAGTCGGGTGCCCCTATTCTTGAGACTGTGGCAAATGACACCCCAGTGACTGTTCATCGTAGTGAACGCACGCTCGCCTACATGATCGCTGCGATCATCGCGCTGTCTATTCTCTCCATCATCGCCATCATCGCCCTGAGCGCGGTCGGCATCCGGAACGTCCCCTCGGTGATCTATATTCTTCCGGATATCGGCCTGCCGATCGGCTTCATCCTCATCCTCATCCTGCTCTTCGTCAGCCTGCGTCGGCGCAGTCGCGAGGCCCGTCAGGAGGCCGAAGCCGCGGCGGCCGCTCCGGTCCGTCCGCCGACGAGATCGCAGTCGGCGAGATCCAGAAAGTCACGCAAAAGCTGACGAACACAGCACCAGTTCTGCCGGCGAAGCTGCCGGGCACACGACCAGGCGAGGAATGATGAGCGACACACTCTCCCTCGCAACGCGCCTGCGGGCGATGGATGACGCCGAGCTCGCCGCGGTGCTCCGGTCCCGCGGTATCACCGCGAACGGCATCAAGGACTTCTTCGATCTCGCGGAGGCGCTGCTCGAGCGGGCCTCCGTCCACCAGATGCTCACCCGCCTAGACCGGCAGACCCTCGCCGTGCTGTCCGCGATCAGCCAGCTCACCGAGGAACACGGATCGCCGTCGTCGGTGGATGTCGCGACCCGCCTCACTTCGCTGCCCGCCGACTCCGGCCCGACCGCCACCTCTTCGCCGCCGACCGGCAGGTCGACGATCACCGCGGCCTCAATCGTCGAGATAGCCGCCATCGCCTCGCACATCCTCCTGCTCGAATCCGCGACCGAGCCCCTCGTCGTCTACGACAGCGTTCGAGAACAACTGCGCTCCTGGCCCGCCTTCGGACTGCCCGGTCTCGCCGACCTCGCCGGAGGGTCGCCCCCGGCCACGCTTGAACCGATTCCGGATGTCGACCGCCGCTTCATCGACCGCCTCGCCGCCGATCGTGCGTTCGCCGCCACCACGACCGTCACCGAACTGCTGGCCGAAGTCGAGCGCGAACCGGCGCGCGAACTCGCGAAGGGCGGCGTCGCTCTTCCGGATACCAAACGCCTCGCCAACGCGATGGCCGTCGACCTCGAGTCGGTCGCGACATTCATCACGGTCGCCGAGCGTGCAGCGTTGCTGGCCAGGGAATCCGGGACGCTGATGATCACCGAGACCGGGCGTGCCTGGCAGCTGCACTCGTCGAGAACGCGCTGGTCCTCGCTCGCCGCAGCCTGGTTCGCGCGACTGCCGGGTGACATCCGGCGGCTGCTCGGCGAGCGCACGCACGCGCTCTGGGGCGCGGGACTTCGCAGCTACATCGACTGGCTCTACCCGGCCGGCGGTGACTGGATGGACTACCGCATCTCGGAGTACACCCGCGACGCCGAGCTGCTCGGCATCACCGCGAACCAGGCCCCGAGCGGACCGGGATCACTACTGCTCTCAGGCGCACCCGCGC
>JAYVNU010000042.1:0-7228 GCA_043758345.1 Lacisediminihabitans sp. | reverse complement strand
CGAGTCGGATGACGACCGCCTCCGCCGAGATCGACTCGATCCCCCAGATCTGTGGCGTTTCGAGGATCAGGCTGCGCCACTTCTGATCGGAGGCCATCGCGCTCGCCGTCGCGAGCATCTGCACCTGCACGGAGTCGACGTCCGCATCGTAGGGAACGGCGAGGTCGATGATCACACGCGACCAGCCGAGCGACATGTTACCGATGCGGGAGATGTCACCGTTGTGCACGAACCAGACCGTCCCGTTGACGTCGCGGATCTGCGTCGTGCGGATGCCGACCCCCTCCACGACACCGGTCGCGGGCCCGAGATCGACGACGTCGCCAACCCCGAGCTGGTCTTCCGCCACCATCGTCAGGCCGTTGAGCACATCCTTCACGATGCCCTGCGCACCGAAGCCGAGGCCCGCTCCGAGGGCGGCGGTGATCAGCGAGAACGCTCCGGTGACGCCCGGTGCGATCGTATTGATCACGAGAAGCACGCTCACGATGATGATCACGGCGCTGACAACGTTGTTCAGAACGCTACCGAGTGTTCGTGTTCTCTGCACCACGCGAACGGCCGAGAGCGGCGACGACGCGATCAACGCCTGCGTGTCTTGCGCTCCCTGCCGCTTCTTGACTCCGCTGACGATGCGTCCGACGATGCGGTCGATCACGAAGTGCAGCACGATGCGCAGCACGATCGCTCCGACGATGATGGCGACCACCATGATCGGAGTCGTGTACGTCGTCAGGAAGCTGTCGATATTGTTCCAGAAAGTCACGGCCTCAACCCTACGGGGAGGCCGCTGGGTAAGGCCGAAGCGCCGCCGATCAGGCGTCTCGCCGCTTCAGCAGCACCGCAGCGAGCGCGACGAACACCGCGACCCACGCGACAAGCACGAGGACTGCCTGCCACGGCTCGAGAACGAAGGTGCCGGGAAGCTGCAGCGTCGTGGTGTTCGAGACGTACGCGTACATGCGCCCGGCGGCCTGGCTGGGCAGGAAATTCTCGAGATTGCGCATCCAGGCGATTCGCGTGACGGCGACGAAGATCGAGACAATGGTCGGGAGGACGAGTAACAGGCCGAGCGAGATCGCGATGCCGCCGGCGCTATTGCGGATGATCGCCCCGATCGACAGGGACAGCACGCCAACGAGGGCGAGTGCCACAGCGGCACCGACGAGCGCGAGCCAGACTTTCGAATCACCAAAGTCGGGATGCACGCCCCGAGACGGCAGGATCGGCGCGATGACCACTGCCGTCAGCACGACGGCGACGAACGCGATGAAAAAGGTGACGACGCCGAACACCAGGGCTTTGGCTGCGAGAGCCGGTATCCGCTTCGGCACCGCGGCGAGGGTCGAGCGGATCATCCCTGTTCCGTATTCTCCGGTGATGACGAGCGCGCCGAGTACGGCGATCACGAGCTGGCCGAACGCCACTCCGACGGTCGAGGCCAGAAGCCAGATCGCCTGCTGCGAGTACCCCGGAAGCGTCGTATTCGAGGAGTAGCTGGTAGCGAGAACGAAGCCGAGCCCGAGCGTGATCACCACGATGATCGCGTAGCACCACAGCGTCGAGCGCAGCGTTCGCAGCTTGATGAACTCCGAGTTCAGGATGCCGCCGAAGGTGAGTCCGCGACGTTCGGGCACGAAAGTCGGGGTGGTTGTTGCGGTCATCGGGCTACTCCCTCGAGCGAAGGCGATTGCCCGCCGGCATGATATTCGACCTCGTCCTGGGTGAGGGCGAGGTATGCGTCCTCGAGGGAGGCTGCGACGGGGGAGAGCTCGTGCAGCACGACCCCGGCTCCGGCGGCGAGCTCGCCGATCTGGGCGGCGTCGAGGCCAGTGACGGAGAGTTTGTTCGGCTCGCTGTTCGTGACGGTCGCCCGCCGTTCGCCGAGAAGCGTGGCGAAGCGCGCGGCATCCGGAGTCCTGACCGTGACGGAGTTTCCCTTGGCCATCGCGATGATGTCGGCGACCGGGGAATCGGCGATGACCCGGCCGCGGCCGAGCACGATGATGTGGTCGGCAGTCTGCGCCATCTCGCTCATCAGGTGCGAGGAGAGGAATACCGTGCGGCCTTCGCCGGCGAGGAACTTCGCGAGGTTGCGCACCCAGATCACGCCCTCGGGGTCGAGTCCGTTGACCGGCTCGTCGAGGATGAGCGTCGCAGGGTCGCCGAGCAGCGCGGCAGCGATGCCGAGTCGTTGTCCCATCCCGAGTGAGAAGCCGCCGACGCGCTTGTTTGCGACACTCTCGAGGCCGGTCAGGCCGATCACTTCATCGACTCGACTGCGCGGGATGCCATGGGTCGCGGCGAGCGCCAGGAGGTGGTTGAGCGCGCTGCGGCCGGTGTGCACGGCCTTCGCATCGAGCAGAACGCCGACCTCGTGCAATGGCGCGTGCAGCGAGGCGTAGGACCGCCCGTTGACCGTGACCGTTCCCGCTGTCTGTCGGTCGAGCCCGACGATCAAGCGCATCGTCGTCGACTTTCCCGCGCCATTCGGGCCGAGGAAGCCGGTGACGATGCCGGGGCGGACAGTAAAACTCACCCCGTCTACCGCGGTCTTCGATCCATATCGTTTGGTGAGGCCGGTCGCTTCGATCATGGAATTATCCTCATGACGCAATCCTAGGTAACGGCTCGGTGCGTCGAATCATCCGCCAGAGGGATATCTGAACCCCGAGGCTCAGTCGGCATCCTTCGCTTGAACAAGCAGTGCACGTTCCACGCCGGCGAGGTTCTCGACGACAAGTCGGCGCAGAGCCGGGATGTGGTGATTGGCGTCGAGCCAGGCCTTCGTCGCGTCGACGAGCGCCTGCGATGCGAGCGGCGACGGATACAGCCCGACGATCGCCGCCGACGCGATCGCGTAGCTGCGGGAGGTCCACAGCATCGTGAGACTGGCAAAGTACGGCTCGACGAGAGCCTCCAGGGACGACGGGTCGTTGGTGTGCTGGATGCCGACGGTCGCCGCGCGCACGATCACGTTCGGGAGGGCATCCGAGTCCACGATCGACGCGAAGGCCGCGAGTTTGGCCTGAGCGGTCGGAATCGTCGCGGACGCCCGGGCTGCCGCCTGCTGCCCGTTCGACGTGTTGTCGGCAGCGAGGGCCGCGGCGATCTCGGGCTGATCGGAGACGCCGCAGAGCACCAGTCCCTCCAGCAGTTCCCAAGCGAGATCGGTGTCGATCTCGAGGCCCTCGAGCGGGACGGATCCGTCGCGAAGGCTGGCGAGCGCCGCAGCGTGAGCGGGAGTCGAGGCATAGTTCGCGAAGAACTTCACGAACTGGAACTGAGCGTCGGAGCCCGGCTCGGCCGAGCGGGCGAGGGCGAGCATAGCGTCCCCGATCCCGCGGATCGTGTCGGCGCGGGTCGATGGCTCGACATAGACCCGCGCAACGGTGCCGAGCTGCGACAGGGTCGTTCGGATGGTCGTCGACTCGGTCTCGCTCGCGATATTCCCGAGCACCAGCCGCACGTAGTCGCGCGCTTTGGTCTCGCCATCGCGGGTGGCGTCCCAGGCCGCACCCCAGACGAGGGAACGGGCGAGCGGGTTGTCGATTTCTTTGAGGTGCTCAACGGCGACAGCAAGAGAGTCGTCATCGAGCCGGATCTTCGCGTAGGCGAGGTCGTCGTCGTTGAGCAGCACGAGCGCGGGCTTCGTCTGGCCGACGAGGGCCGGCACCTCTGTACGCTCGCCGTCCACGTCGAGTTCGAGGCGGTGGACGCGAACGAGCTTTCCGCCGAGCAGGTCATAGAACCCGACCGCAAGTCGATGTGGACGGATGGTCGGGTAGTCGGCCGCCGCGCTCTGCACGATGGTGAACGCGGTGATCGCGCCATCCGCGTCCGTCTCGATCTCCGGACGGAGGGTATTGACGCCTGCGGTCTCGAGCCATTTCGTCGACCAGTCGCCGAGGCTGCGGCCGCTCGTCATCTCGAGCTCGGTCAGCAGGTCGGCCAGTTCGGTGTTGCCGTACTCGTGTTTCTTGAAGTAGGCGGCGACCCCCGCGAAGAAGGCCTCCTCGCCGACCCAGGCGACCAGCTGCTTGAGAACCGAGCCGCCCTTCGCGTAGGTGATCCCGTCGAAGTTGACCTGTACGTCTTCGAGATCGTTGATCGTGGCGACGACCGGATGGGTAGACGGCAGCTGGTCCTGGCGGTAGGCCCAGCTCTTCTCCATCGCCTGGAATGTCGTCCAGGCTTCGGTCCACTCCGTCGCATTCGCGGTGGCCATCGTGGATGCCCACTCGGCGAACGACTCGTTCAGCCAGAGGTCGTTCCACCATTTCATCGTGACCAGGTCGCCGAACCACATGTGGGCGAGCTCGTGGGTGATGGTGACGACCCGGCGCTCCTTGATGGCGTCGGTGACCTTCGAGCGGAAGACGTAGCTCTCGGTGAATGTGATCGCGCCCGCGTTCTCCATCGCTCCGGCATTGAACTCCGGAACGAAGAGCTGGTCGTACTTGGCGAAGGGATAGGGGTAGTCGAACTTCTCCTCGAAGTATGCGAAACCCTGACGGGTCTTCTCGAAGATGTAGTCGGAGTCGACGTACTCGCTCAGCGACTTGCGGGAGAAGATGCCGAGCGGGATGACGCGGCCGCTCGAGCTCGACAGCTCGCTGCGCACGACCGCGTAGGGGCCGGCGACCAGGGCCGTGACGTAGGAGGAGAGGATCGGCGTCGGCTCGAAGGCCCAGGTCGCCTTCTCGCCGTCGACGACGGGTTCGGGAGTCGGGGAGTTGCTCACGACTTCCCAGTAGGCGGGGGCGGTGACCGTGAACGTGAAGGTGGCTTTCAGATCAGGCTGTTCGAAGACCGCGAAGACGCGGCGGGAATCCGGCACCTCGAACTGCGTATAGAGGTAGACCTCCGCATCAACCGGGTCGACGAAGCGGTGCAGACCCTCGCCGGTGTTCGTGTATTCCGCATCGGCGACGACGGTGAGCACGTTGTGTTCGGCCAGGTCGCTCAACTGGATGCGGATGCCGTCACTTGCGGTCGCGGCATCCACTTGCTGACCGTTGAGGGTGATGGAGTGCACGGTGCGGGTGATCGCGTCGATGAAGGTCGACGCTCCAGGGGTCGCATCGAAGGTGATGACGGTGGTGCTGAGAAACGTCTGCGCGCCCGTCGTGACATCGAGGGTTACGTCGTAGCTCCGCACCGAGATAAGGGCCTTGCGCTCCTGGGCTTCGAGGCGGGTGAGGTTTTCTCCGGGCATTCGTGAGACTCCTTTGACGACGGACGTAGCTGAAACGGGTGGGTCCGACGGTCCACTCTAGCGAGCGTGTGCAGGGCAGCGTTCGGTCAGGAGGTGGGCTGCAACCGCCTGGTCGGGGTCGGAACCGCCGCGGTAACCGGCGTCGCACAGTCGGCGATCGCGGCCTCGAGGAGTGCGCGAAGGCGTTCGTCGGGGTTGGTGACGCAGGCCTCGGCGATGCCGACGACGGCGGTGCGGATGATCGCCTCGCACATGCGATTGGTGAGTCGCAGGTCGAGCGCACCGAGGTCGCCGACGAACTTCGCCGCCCAGTCCCGCGCATCCGGAACCGCCGCGAGCGCGTCGCGCACCAGTTCCCGTGTCGCGGTGTCACCCGGATCGAGAAGCAACTCGCAGCGCAACACGCCGGCGGCGAGAGCGCGCTGGCGACCCTGGCTGGCCACCGGAATCGCCGCGGCGACCGCGCGTACCGCAAGCGTGAGGCTGGTGCGAGATCCGTCGCCGGTGAGTCCGACCACCGAGGGGATCATCGTGGCGAGGGCGTTGCGGTGACGATCCGAGGTGCAGTCGTTGACGAGCCTGGCCGTGACGGCAAGGGCGGAGTGAGTGCAGGCGGGATGATCGCTCCACCGTTCCCCGGCAAGGAACGACGCGTATTCCATGAAGCAGGCGCCGCTTCGTGGGGTTCGATGACGGCCGCGGCCGAGCACCGGCAGGAGTTCGGGAGAGCGGGCGGTGAATCGCGGCATGGTGTCTCCAAGGCGTCGAGTGACGGGGTCTCCTCCAGTCTGCGCTCTGATCGGCCGCGCCACCAGTGGGAACCTCTCGGAATAGCCTCGGAGATTTCGGGTTGGATGGGGGTATGACAAACTCCGAAACTCCGATCCCCGTTGACTTCTGGTTCGATCCGTCGTGCCCCTGGGCCTGGATGACGAGCCGCTGGGTCGATGAGGTCGCGGGCCTCCGGAATCTCGACGTGACCTGGCATCAGATGAGCCTTTTCGTGCTCAACGAGGATCATGATGACCTGTCGGACTTCTACAGGGCGTTCTTGCCCCGGGCCCTGCGGTATACACGCCTCGTCGCTGCGGTGACCGAGTTGCACGGCCAGCAGGCGGTCAAGCCGCTGTACGACGCGCTCGGCACGCGCATTCATCTCGGCCAGCGCAAGGATGTCGAGGCCGTCATCGCCGAATCCCTCGCCGAGAGCGACCTTCCGGACTCGCTCGCGCACTACGCCGACACCGACGAGTACGACGTGCAGATGCGCGCCTCGCACTTCGATGGGATCAATCGGGTGGGAGCGGATGTCGGCACCCCCGTCATCGCCGTCGGAGGGCACGCGTTCTTCGGTCCGGTCATCTCGCCGGCACCGAGGGGTGAGCAAGCGGCAGCACTCTGGGACGCGGTTGTCGCACTCTCGGCCTACGACGGGTTCTTCGAACTGAAGCGTTCGCGCACGCGCGACCCGATCTTCGACTGACGCATGCCCGCCCCCGATAGTGTGGAGACCCCGCACAGTGGTTCTCGGTATCGTTGAAACATGGCGAGCACCGTTTTCGAACGTAACGTCCCCGACGCGAGAGTTGTCGAGTCGTCCCTTGCGGGTTCGCGCCTCAGCCCGTTCTGGCTGGATGGTCTCGCAGCGACATCCTTCCCCACCTATTCGGGGACAGATGTCTGGGACCTCGCGATCGTCGGCGGCGGCTACTCGGGCCTCTGGACGGCGCTGCAGGCGAAGGATCGCGATCCGACGCTTCGGGTCATCGTGCTCGAGGCGAAGACAGTTGGCTGGGCGGCATCCGGTCGCAACGGCGGCTTTTGCGAATCGACGCTGACCCACGGAGAGTCGAACGGGCTTGCACGTTTCGCAGAGGAGCTCGGGACCCTCGATCGGCTCGGGATGCAGAATCTCGATGAGATCGAGGCGATCGTGGCGAGGCTCGGCATCGACTGCGATTTCGAGCGCGTCGGGTCCCTCGCGGTCGCAACCGAGGAGTACCAGGTCCC
>JAYVNU010000041.1:0-2278 GCA_043758345.1 Lacisediminihabitans sp. | reverse complement strand
ACTCATGACCGGTAGCGAGCTACCCCACTTCCACAGGGGGCGCGGTGCGCCCCTTGTGGTGGTGCCCGGTCTTTTGGGCCGCACCGGGTCACCAGCTCTCGTGCGGCAGTGGATGCGACGCAAAGGGATCGCCGACTTCATCGGCGACCGCGTCGTCTATGTCATCGATCGCCGATTCGACCTCGAGCCCGGCACGTCGATCGCCGACCTCGCCGCCGACTATGCGCGCACCATCGCCTCGCTCTTCCACGAACCCGTCGACATCATGGGGATCTCCACCGGCGGCTCCATCGCCCTCCAGCTCGCGGCCGACTTCCCCGGGCTGACCAGGCGGCTTGTGCTCGTGTCATCCGCCTTCCGTCTGAGCGACCGCGGAAGGGCGACCCAACGCACGGTCGCCACCCTGCTGCGGGCCGGCCGGGATCGTCGAGCGGCCGCGGTCTTCCTCGGCAACACCGGGGCTACCCCGTTCCAGAATGCCTGCAGGTACGTCGTCGGTCTACTCGCACCGCGATCGGTGGTCGGACGCGGCGACCTCGACCTGCTCGTCACGCTCGATGCCGAGGACAGCCTCGACCTCGAGGGGCGGCTCGCGACCATCGACGTGCGGACGCTCATCGCGGGCGGAGAGTTCGACCGGTACTACTCGTCGGCACTGTTCGAGCAGACGAGCCGAGGGATGCCGAACGCAAGTTTCACCGTTTATCCGAAGGCCGGCCATCTCGGCACGCACCGGAATCCGCGACTCGCGCGCGAGATCCTGTTGTTCCTCGAAGCCGCCTGACGACCGGCAGTACGGCTCTCGCTGTTCCTGCCAGTCAGGTCAAGAGTCAGCAGCCGCTGCACCAAAGCCGCAGAGCTCAGGCCCCAGCACTCGTCAGCGTGCGCGATTCGATGCCGGCTACGCGCATCCCGAACGGGACGAACGACTCGATGGCGGCATCCAGCGATCCGAAGAACGTCCGCTCGAGGGGCTCCGTCGTGCGGAGGGTCTCGTACTGTCTGCCGAGCAGCTGGACATGTCCGATCACCCCATCGCCGATGAGAGCTTCCTGGCCGGTGTCGATGACGAGCCAGTCGCGAATCGACAACGGTTCGAGACGGATCCAGTCGTGCTGTGTGGCGATACGGTGCGTGATCATGTCAACGTTCCTCCCCCGAGGCTGCGACGGTGTGCCGAGTCCCCCGATGGACTCTCGGTCCGTGCCTGAATAACGCTAACTTTTTCACAAAGGGGTGAACACGCCCCACTTCGGGGGCGCGATTCTCCCTGCTGTCACCCGTGGGCGACACAATGGATGCCATGTGCGGACGCTTTTCCATGGACAAGGAAACGAATCAGCTGATCGAGGAATTCGTCGCGGTCGGCGGCGACTTCCAGGACTGGCGGCCCGGCTGGAACATCCGCCCGACCGACAGGGTGGCGACGGTTATCGAGACCCTGAAAGACGGTGAGCTCGTGCGTCGGCTCGAGCCCGCCCGCTGGTCGCTCACCCCCGGCTGGTCGAAGACGCTGAAGATGAAGGTACCGATGTTCAACGCGCGCAGCGAGGGCATCACCGAGAAGGCATCGTTCAAGAATGCGATCCGCGGCAAGCGGGCGATCATCCCCGCCTCCGGCTATTACGAGTGGCAGACCGATCCGGTGACGAAGAAGAAGACCCCGTTCTACATCCGGCCGGCCAATGGTTCGACAATGGCGCTCGCGGGCATCTACTCGTGGTGGAAAGACCACAGCCTCGCCGACGACGACCCGCACCAGTGGATGCTGACGGCAACGATTCTGACGTCGGACGCCGTTCAGACTCTCGCGGATATCCACGACCGCAATCCGGTGCCGCTTCCGCGCGACTGGTGGGACGACTGGCTGAACCCGTCGATCGAAGCCGACCAGTCGTTCGTGGATGCTGCGGTGGCCGCTGCGCTCCCGGTCGCCAATGCGCTCGACGTGGTGCAGGTCGTCGCTGTCACCGACGACGCACCGGTCGAAGTCTGACTCCCGCGCCGGCTACTTCTTCTTGAGCGACTTTTCCTCGACCGGAGCCGTTCCATTCTCGCACTGCGCACGGTAATACTCACGGGCTTCGTCCTGCCGCTCACGCTCGACACCGGAAGCGATCGGTGCGCGAACAAGGCCGGGAGTGAACCCGAAAGCCTTCACGAGATCGAGCGCCTGCGGGCGAAGGCGAGGGAGAAGGCGACCATCGATATAGCGGGTGATCGCCTGCGCGCGCGTCGTGGAGAGACGACCGTGGATGAGATACCAGGCGAGGTTCTT
>JAYVNU010000040.1:0-2279 GCA_043758345.1 Lacisediminihabitans sp. | reverse complement strand
TGAACGACGACCACGCAGGCGGGGAACGATGACAGGCAGAACCGAACGAGGCAATCGACCCCCGAGGAATTGGTGGTTCGACCCACGATTCGCGATCGGGCTCGCGCTGATCGCGGCGTCTGTGCTCGGGGTGTTCGCCATCGTCAATGCCGCGGATACGAGTGCTCGCTTCTATGCCGCGAGGGCCGCTCTCAGCCCGGGCGACCGCATCCACCGGGGTGATCTCGTCGAGCAGAGTGTTCGGCTCGGTGGCGCCGGGGCGCACTATCTCGGACTTCGCGACATTCCGGATGCCGGACTTGTCGTCACGAGGCCGGTTTCGGCCGGTGAACTCGTTCCGTCGTCGGCCATCGGATCCGTCGCGGGCCTCACGGTCACCTCGGTGGTGGTCAGCGTCGACGGACAGCTCGCGCGGGCGATCGAGGCCGGCGCCGTCGTCGACCTGTGGGCCGCGCACGAGACCGCGGACCGGCTCTACGGAGCGCCCACCGTGCTCGTCTCCTCCGCACTAGTGGTTCGCCTGATCAAGGCGGAGGGGATCATCGCTGACGGCAGCAGCGGTTCCGTCGAACTGCTTGTGCCCCGGAGCAAGACGGCGCGGGTGCTCGAGGCCATCGCCAACAACGATGCGCTGTCGCTGGTGCCCACGAGCCTGCCGGCCGCACGGTGAGGCGATCTCGATGACCATCGACCGCATCGCGCTCGCCCTGCCCGTTGCGCTGGAAGACCGGATCGGCTCCGAGCTGGTGCGTCACGGACACGAACTCACCGCGCGGTGCGGGAGCGCGGATGAACTCGCTTCCGTGCTGGCCGAGGGGCGCGCCGATTACGCGGTGGTCTTGGCGCGTCCCCGCTATCTCAACGATCGGCTGATGGTCGAGGCCGATGCGGCCGGGGTGCGCATCGTCGCCCTCATCGAGGATGATGCCGATCGGCGGCACACACAATCTCTCGGCCTTCACGAGGTTGCGGACGCATCATCCGATTGGCAGCAGATCGAACTGCTGATGCTCGGATCGACGCCGCCGGAGACCCCTCCGACGGTCGATGCCGAATCGGGCCGAGGGCGGGTCATCGCCGTCTGGGGCCCGGCCGGCTCACCCGGAAGAACCACACTCGCCATCGCGATCGCGTCGGAGTTGGCCGCCGCGGGGTGCACCGTCGCTCTCGCCGACGTCGACACCCACAGCGGCTCTGTCGCCCCCGCGATCGGGCTGCTCGACGAGGCTCCAGGGTTCGCGGCCGCGTGTCGTCTCGCCGGTGCTGACAGTCTCAACCGCACCGAGCTCGAGCGCATCGCGGAGCGCTACGAGTCGGCCAGCGGTGGCTTCTGGGTGCTGACGGGAATCGGGCGACCGAGTCGCTGGCCGGAGCTCTCGGCCGACCGGGTGACGACCACTATCCGCGAGTGTCGCTCCTGGGTCGACTACACGGTTCTCGACACGGGGGCGAGCCTCGAGAACGACGAGGAGATCTCGAGCGACCTCTTCGCGCCGCGCCGAAACGCGGCGACGATCACCTCGCTTCGAGAGGCAGACCACGTGATAGCGGTCGGTGCAGCCGATCCGGTCGGGCTTTCGCGATTTCTCCGCGCGAACGTGGATCTCATGGAGACACTGCAGATCGACCGCGTCACGGTGGTCATGAACCGCATCCGCGCGAGCGCGATCGGGCTGAACGCGGCCGGCCAGGTGCGCCAGACGCTGCAACGTTTCGGCGGAATCTCGTCGCCGATCCTTATCCCGCACGATCAGGCGGCCCTCGACGCGGCTATCCTCAGCGGTCGAACCCTCGTGGATGTCGCCGCTCGCTCCCCGGCCCGCCTCGCGATCGCGGCGATGGTCGCCGATCGCATCCTGCCGCCGTCTACCGGCTTGCCGAAGCGCCGCCGCCGCCGCGGCGTGAAGGCACCGGCACGAACCTGACGGCACGACAGTGACGCGCGAACGGCCCTAGCTGCGGATTTTCGCGAGCAGATCGGACTTGCTGAGCCGCGAGTACCCCGCCAGCCCGGTCTTCCTCGCATAGTCTCGCAGAGCGATGAGCGACCAAGATTCTGAGGGGGTGGCCGAGGCCGGCGTTGCGGGCTTTCGAACGGATCGCGTGGTGGTGCGAGGGGTGGCTCGCGGCGCGGTCGACGCGCGGACGGGCCTGCGATTCGTCACCTTCGTCGCGGCATCCGCCACGTCGGCGGCGCCCTCTTTCACGAAGTTCTCGGCATCTTTCGCCGCGCTGGCCAGTCTGTTTCGAAGGGACCTGCCGGTCTTCTCTGCTGGCGT
>JAYVNU010000039.1:0-7250 GCA_043758345.1 Lacisediminihabitans sp. | reverse complement strand
TTCGCCAGATTGCCGAGACCAAGATGGTCGACCTCAATGCCAATGACGTCGAGGCAGCAGAGAAGATCATCGCGGGCACCGCTCGCTCCATGGGAATCACGGTGGACGCATAATGGCCAAGAAGTCGAAGGCGTACCTCGCCTCAGCAGAGAAGATCGAGGAAGGTCGGTTCTACACCCCCAACGAGGCCGTCGGAATCGCTCGCGAGACCGGCTCCAAGAAGTTCAACTCGACCGTCGAGGTCGCCCTGAAGCTCGGTGTCGACCCTCGTAAAGCCGACCAGATGGTGCGTGGCACGGTCATCCTCCCGCACGGAACCGGCAAGACCGCCCGCGTCATCGTTTTCGCGACCGGTCCGGCCGCTGACGCCGCGATCGCTGCCGGCGCCGATGAGGTCGGTGGAGACGAACTCATCGAGAAGGTCGCCGCCGGCTACACCTCGTTCGATTCCGCGGTCTCGACCCCCGAGCTCATGGGCAAGGTCGGTCGCCTCGGGAAGGTACTCGGCCCGCGTGGCCTCATGCCGAACCCGAAGACCGGAACCGTGACCCCGGATGTCGCGAAAGCGGTCACCGAGATCAAGGGCGGAAAGATCGAATTCCGAGTCGACAAGCACTCCAACGTGCACTTCATCGTCGGAAAGGCCGGCTTCAGTGCCGACCAGCTCGAAGAGAACATCAAGGCTGCACTCGACGAGATCGGCCGTGCGAAGCCCAGCTCTGCGAAGGGCCGCTACATCCAAAAAGGCACGGTGACGACGACGTTCGGCCCCGGCATCCCGCTGGACGTCAACGCTCTGTAACCATCCATCACGACGAAAGGGGTCAGCTTCGGCTGGCCCCTTTTTCGTCTCCGAGCTGCACCAGGGAGAGAAATGGTCGAGATCCGACAGGCGGAAGTGGATGACGCCGCAGCCCTCCACGAGCTTGCCGCAGAGACATTTCCGCTCGCCTGCCCACCCGGCACGGCACAGCACTCGATCGACGAGCACATCGCCGAGCACCTCTCCGAGGAGCGCTTCGCCGAGCACCTCGCTGACCCTTCGCGGAAAATCTTCATCGCCGGAGACCTCGCCGGCGCGGCGTTCGATGCCTACGTCATGCTCGTCTTCGGAGAACCGACGGATTCGGATGTCGCGGCCGCTCTCACCACCCGGCCGACGGCAGAGCTGAGCAAATGTTACGCGCGCGCCGCGCAGCACGGCTCGGGTATCGCCGGCGTGCTCATCGCCCACTCCATCGGGGCGGCGCGAGACAACGGAGCCGCCGCGATGTGGCTCGGTGTCAACAAATATAACGAGCGCGCCAACCGGTTCTACGAGAAGAACGGCTTCGTGGTGGTCGGCAACAAGACCTTCTCGGTGGGTGACGAACCGCAGGAGGACTACACGCGTGAGCTCGTATTCCTGAAGGGCTAGATCAGGTCAGTTCCGAAACGGTGACGACGAGCTTTCCGCGGGTGTGACCGCCTTCGATGGCGGCGTGGGCATCCGCGATTCGGTCGAAGCCGAAGACCTCGTCGACGTGCACCCGCACGTCTCCGGAGTCGAGCAGCCGGGCGATCACGGCCAGTGTGGACCCGTCGTCGGAGACCTTGTAGGTGGTGGCGCGCACACCGGCGGTGGACGCATCGGCGACGAGGGACGGCCAACTGCCACTCGGCAGGTTGATGATGAGGCCGCCCTGACGAAGTACTTTCAGGGAGCGTGTGCCCGTGTTGTCGTGCAGGTTGCCGATGAGGTCGGCGACGACATCCACTCCGCTCAGCACGTCTTCGAATCGTGTCGTCTCGTAGTCGATGACCTCCGCGGCACCGAGCTCACGCAACCAGCTCGCATTGCGCTGCGAGCCGGTGGCGATCACATGGGCTCCGAAGTAGGCCGCGAACTGCACGGCGAAATGGCCGACCCCACCGGCACCGGCGTGAATGAGGACTTTCTGGCCCTCGTGCGCTTTCGCGACGTCGACGATGACCCCCCAGGCCGTCAATGCTGCAAGCGGCACTCCCGCAGCCTCCGTGTGGGACAGGCGGGGTGGCTTGCGGGCGATACTCATCAGCGGAACGCTGACGTACTCGGCGTAGGTGCCAGGGCTGCGCGGTACCGAGACCATGCCGAACACCTCGTCGCCGGGTTTGATCGCGCAGGCCTCGTAGGGCCCCTCGATGACGACCCCGCTGAAATCGCGACCGAGTATCGCCGGATACGAAGGGATCTCGGCAGAGGTTCCCCCACCCGCCCTAGTTTTCGCATCGATCGGATTGACGCCCGCCGACAAGATCTTCACCAGGACTTCGGCGTTGATTCTCGTCGGTCTCGGAACGTCAGCCATCGAGAGAACTTCTGGGCCTCCCGTGGCCGCGATCACCATTGCCCGCATCGTGGTCATGCGCACCAGTAAAGCTGGCCAATGATTCGCCGGTGTTTCCGTGGTGTCAACTGGAAGCAAACTATGAGCACGCCTTACTATTCAACACGTGAGAGACCACCCGATACCCGTTCGAATCGGGGCGATCCTCGGCTGCATAATGATTCTCTCGGCCCTCATGATCATCTGGATGTCGCGGCTCTCCATCGACCACGACGTCTACGTCAGCGAACTCGGTGCTCCCGATCTGCCGACCGCTCGCTGGTTCGAAGCCGCTCTGCTCCTCATCGTCGCCGGGGCCTCCCTGATCGCCCTCCCCGGACGGGACCTCCGATCGCGCGTGCGCTGGCTCGCCGTGTGGACGCCCGCCGTCTCGCTCTGGATCTCGTCCGGATTATTCCTCATCGCCTCGCAGGTGACCTGCACGCCCGGATGCCCGGTGCCGGAGGGGGCGACGTTCACCTGGCAGGATTTCATCCACACGTCCATCGCGATTCTTGCGTTCGCGGCGGCCTGCGTCGCCATGGTGCAGGTGGCCTTCGCGCGCGGACACCGGGGGATCGCGCGGATGTCGCTCGCCGCGGCCATCGTCGTTGCCGTCGTGTCGGGGGCGGGAGGCATCCTCTCGCTCGCGCACTTCCAGCAGGGTTTCGGAAGTCGCCTCGAACTCGCGGCGACCACGGTCGCCCTCGGCTGGCTCGTCGCGCTCGGGTTGTCGCTCGCGTTTCAGCGCACGGGCTCAGCGACGCTCCCGACGCACCATCTCGAGCACCTGGTCGGCGAGATGCACGAGCACGAAGATCTCGTTCTCGTCCCGGTCGATCCAGCGGCACTTCGGATCCCCGGCGATCGGCACGAACGCATCGTGCTGCTCCCAGACGAGAAGCGTGCGCTCCGCGCCGAGAACGTACTGCTGCCACCAGACCTGGCGTAGGTACGACCGCGGGATCGAACGCCACGACGACTTGGTGGTCTTGATCTCGGCGAGCTCGAGCGGGCCGGAGCCGGGTTTTGAGAGCCCATCCGGCGTGGCGAGATGTTCGGTCTCCCCGGCCGCGTGGAAGAGTGCGTCGCTCGGAGCGATGCCGTAACGCTGCTCGACCCAGCGAGCGATCTCCGGCTCACGGGCCCGGCCGTGGTCTGTGTAGGCGTTGCCGCCGAATCCGCTGCCGTGAATCTTGTCGAGGGCGACGGCCCTGATGGACCGGGGGCTGGAGAGTCTCGCTACATCCGTCGCCGTCACCCCGCGGCTGCGTGCCCGCAGCCAGCCGACCCGATCGGCCGACCGCGCGACGATCCGATCGCGGTGGTCCGGCGCCGGCTCATCCCACAGGTCGAGGGTGGGCTGGATGACGGTCACGGATACATTGTCGCGCGCGCCACCGTCCCGCAGTGACCGACCTGCCGGTCCTCTCTCGCCGATCCGGCCCATGACTCATGCTGTTCGGGAAATTCGCGGTCGAGCCGGCAGCGGATAGCTGAACTCCACCCGACCGCGGCGGCAAACTGCATGAGTTATGAACCTGGAGGCGGGGGCAGCGGATGCGGGGTGCTGGCCGTTCGTGCCGGTGCCCGCCGATTGTGTTGGTGCTCGCCCTTCGTGTTGGTGCTAGCCGTTCGTTCCGGTGCCGGCGCCGGCGCCCGTACCGCCGGGTCGGACCCCGAAGCCGCCCTGCCCCTCGGTCACCGAGGTCGCCGCGACACTTCCGTCGCTGGCCTTCGCTCCACGCACGACGATCGTCTGGCCCGACTTCAGGTCACCGACGCTCGCCTTCGAGGTGGTGGTGACCTTCGTCGTCGCCGAGGTCGACACCGTGACGGTCGAGCCGTCCGGCAGCTTGAGCGTGATCGTCGTTCCGTCGATGGATTGGATGGTGCCGGTCGTCAGATTCTGGAAGTCGCCGGGCGTGCGGTTCTGGCCGCCCTGAAGGGCGCCAGCACCCCCGCCCGTGCCGCCCTGACCCGTGCCGCCGCCCGGCTGGCCGGCACCCCCGGCACCCCCCGGAGCCCCGCCGCCGAAGCCGCCGCCCTGGCGGGCGAATCCGGTGGTCTGGGTGTGCGCCGTGCCCTGCCCGATGAGGATGCCGCCGAAGAGTCCGATGACGAGCGCGGCCACCACGGCGAGGACCGGGGTCACCCAGCGCTTCCATCCGCCACCCGTCGCGGCCGGAGAAGCGGCGGCTGCGGGAGCAGCGGCTGCGGGAGCTGCGGCTGCAGGATGCGCGGCTACAGAAGCCGTGGAGGAGGGCGTCGCCGCCGGCTCTGCTGCCGGAGGAGTCGTGTCATCGTCGTCGGTCATCGTGTCTCTTTCTGTTCATGAAGCCTGATGGAGTTGTCAACCAGGAGGTTTCTCGCCAGCAGGTTTCTTGCCAGCAGGATGTCAGCCAGCGTGTTGTCAACCATTCGCGCCGGCACCGCCACCTCCGCCTCCGCTACCGCGTACTCCGCCCGTGCCACCACCAGGACCTCCGCCACCGGCGCCGCCACCTGCCCCGCCACCGAAGCGTCCGAAGCGGGTATTCGTCGACGTCGACGTGGACGCGGACACCGTCCCGATCACAACAGTCTCGCCTTTACTGAGCCCGGACGACACCTGCGTGCCGATATCGCCGACGATCCCGAGGGTCACCGTGTGCACCGTCGTCGTTCCGTTGGCCACGACCTTGACCGTTGAGACGCCGTTCGCCGTGGTGATCGCAGCGGTCGGAACGTAGAGCACACCGCCCGTCGTGGTCTTCGTCGTGATGGTGACCGATGCGGTTTGTCCGAGCCTGAGGCCAGGCGGGATCGTGCCGAGGGTGATGGTCGTCGGGTAGCTGACGACCGAGTTGCTCGCTGACGCGGTGGGTGCGATGGCCGTCACTTTCGCCGGAGCCGCCACGTCGGTGAGGGCCGGGAAGCTGACGGTCGCGGCCTGTCCGACGGTGACGGCAGCGATATCCGTCTCCGCGATATTCGCTGTGACGGTCAGCGCGGAGGTATCGGCGATGGTGACGAAACCGGAGGATCCCCCGGTGCTCGTGGATGTTCCGGTCGGTGTGACGAGATCCGACACGCTCCCCGCCTGGGTGGATGACCCTACCGACCCGTTGACGGCGACGACGACTCCGGCGATGGGCGCCACGAGAGTCGCGTCGGCGAGCGCACTCGTCGCGGTGTTGTAGCTCGTCTGCGCCGCCTGCACCTGGGTCTTCGCGGAGAGGATCTGGGCGGCAGTCGTGGCGGTCGATGTGCTGGACGAGCCCACACTCGAGCCTGCGGTGGAACCCGCTGTCGAGCCCGAGCCCGAACCCCCGGTGCCGGCGGTGCGCGAAGTGGAGCTGGCAGCAGTCGCAGCCGCGGTCGTCGAGCTCTCGGCCGTCGCGAGGGACGCGTCGGTGCTGAGCAGCTGTGCGTAGGCGGCTGCTTGCGCCGCGTCGAGCGCGGTCGGGTCGATGGTACCGACGACCTGGCCGGCCGCCACGGTCTGCCCGACCGCGACCGCGACGGATGCGATCTTTCCCGAGACCGCGAACGACGCGCTCGCCTCTCGCACCGGAGAAATCGAGCCGGTGGTGATGATGGTGCTGCTTACGACGCCCTGCTGCACCGTTCCGGCAAGCTGGATGGCCGAGGCATCCGTCGCCGTAGTGCCGGCGGCCGCGGTCGTTCCGAGTGGGTGGAGTAGCAGAACGCCACCGACCAAAGCCCCGATGACCACGATGGCGAGAACACCATTGATCACCAGGGGACGCGAGATCCTCATATTATGAGACTTCCAAGAGATGCTATGTAATTCGTATGGAACGGCTCGACGTGGCCGCAGAGTGCGATGAGCAAGGCTGAGCGGCGCCTAGCCTGCGGCGGTGGCTCCGCGTCCGCCGAAGCCGCGATTGCCTTCGGAAACGGAGGTTGCGGTCACGTTGCCGCTCGAATCCTTCGCGCCGACGACGGTGATGGTCTCGCCGGCTTTCAGCGCGCTCACCGATGCGGTGGCGGACTTCGTCACGGTCGTCGCGGAACTCGAGGTCACCTTGACGGTCGACCCGTCCGCCAGTGTGAGGGTGATCGTCGACCCGTCGATCGAAGCGATCGTTCCCGCGGTGAAGCCGCCTCTGGCCGCCGGTGCGCCGCCGGTACCGCCTCCGGCCGCCGTTGCGCTGTTCGCAGTGGCGTGGCTGATCAGGATGCCGCCGAAGAGTCCGATGGCGAGGGCCGCCATGACCGCGAGGGCCGGGGTGATCAGGCGCCGGAACATGCTCTTCGGTGCTGGTGTCGCTGCCGACCGCGGTGCCTGCTGTGGGGCCGGCGATGGTACTGCCGGTGGAGTGGTGTCGGTCATTGTCTCGCTTTCTTAGAGGTGGAACAGGATCAGATGGCCCGAAGCGCCTGGATCGGGCGCATCGCTGCCGCCCGCGCTGCCGGATAGACACCGAAGAACACTCCGATGGCGATGGACACCCCGAGAGCAAGCGGGATGGAGTAGCCGAGGATCACCGGCTGCGTTCCATTGATCTGCCAGTGCGTGCCGATCACGGCCCCCAGGACGCCGAGCACGCCACCGACGAGGGTGAGGGTTGCGGCCTCGGCGAGGAACTGTCCGAGGATGGCCCCGCGAGTCGCGCCGAGCGCCTTCCGGATGCCGATCTCCCGTGTTCGTTCCGTCACGGTGACGAGCATGACGTTCGTCACTCCGATTCCGCCGACGAGCAGGCTGATCGCCGCGACAGCTCCGAGCAGCACCGTGAAGCTGGTGGCGCTCGCCGCCGCGGTGGCGAGGAGCATGCTCTGGTTGGTGACGGTGAAGGGCTCGTTGGCGATGTCGGTGACGCCGAGAAGTTGGTTGAGCATCACGGTCACCTCGCCCTGGGCGGCCGTCACGGCATCCGAGCTGATGGCCTCTAC
>JAYVNU010000038.1:0-2308 GCA_043758345.1 Lacisediminihabitans sp. | reverse complement strand
CCTCCTCCGTCCGTGCCGCGGGGCGCGCCCCTCGATAATGGGGGGTGACCGAATTCGAGACAGCCGGTGTGACGAGCGTCATCGCCGTCGTGCCGACCTATGGCCCGGACGAGACGCTGTTCGACGGCCTCGCCGCGCTCGCCCCCCAGGTTGACGCGATCATCGTCGTCGACGACGGTAGTCCGGCAATTTCCGACGCATTTCTCGCCTCGGTCGTCGATGCCGGCTGGGAGGTTATCCGCAGCCCGTCGAATCTCGGCATCGCCGCCGCTCTGAACACCGGCGCGACGCTGGCACTCGACCGCGGCGCCGGGTTCGTGCTGACCATCGACCAGGACACAGTGTTGCCCGATCACTACGTCGCCGACTGTCTCGAGGCCTTTCGAATCGCCGCTCCGTCGACGCGCCTCGGAATCGTCTGCACCGACCGGGTGAACGGCGAGCCATCCATCCCCGAGGTGTACACCGCCGAGGGGCTCGGGCTCGTACGCGAGGCGATCCAGAGCGGTTTCCTTATCACAGTGGAGTGCCTGCGCGAGTGTGGGCTCTTCGACGAACGGCTCTTCATCGACTGCGTCGACACGGAATACTGCCTGCGGATCGCGCAGCACGGCTTCCGTATCGCGGTCGGGCCGGGCAGCGACATCGTCCACTCACTCGGTGAACAGGTGCCGCTTCGCCCCTTCGGCCGGCAGGTGTACATCGCCGGAACTCCGGCGACCTACGAATACCACGGGCCGACACGGCGCTACTTCATCACCCGCAATAATGTGGATCTCTACCTGCGCTACCTGCGCATCCGGCCACGCTGGGTGCTCTCTGCCATCAAACGCGAGCTCGGTCCGACCGCGACGACCATCATCGCCGGCCCCGAGCGTCGGCGGCAGTTGCTCGCGACCGTCGTCGGCGCGACGCACGGCCTGCTGCGTCGGCGGGGACCGCTGTCGCCCGGGCTGCGGGCGGCGCTGACCGGGCGGCACTGACCGGCCCCGTCATCCGGGGTCCTTCGCCTTCCGCACCTTCTCGACCTCGAGCGAGTGCGACTCGATCGTCTGCCGATCGTCGAGCGAGACCGCGCTCGCCAGGCGATAGTTCTGCCACTTGACACGGTGATAGAACGGGTTGACGGCCAGCCAGTAAAGGCGCCTGCCGATGCTGTAATCGGGATCCCGGATGATCCGTCGAGAGTCAGCCAGCACGCCGTATCCGAAGCGCAGCACCCGCGATCCGAGCCCGTAGACCTGGCCGCCCTCGCCCAGCCGCCGGAGCGCGAGCGTCTCGTCGAAAATGCGCTTGCCGTATTCGCGGAGGGTGAGGTCGTTCGAGTGTTCGACGACCGCCCGCGGGGAATATACCTTGCGATAGCCGGCCTCGATCACGTCGCGCCCGAAGGCCATGTCTTCTGAGTACCGCAGGTCCCGTAGCGGAATGACGTCGAGCAGGAAGTCGCGACGGGTCGCCGAGTTCACATCGGAGTAGAAGGCGAGCATGTCCATTTCGGCCGGGGTCGGCGTGGTGTCTCCGAGTTGGTAGATCACGTCGCGGCCGTCGGGGGCGAATCGGGCGAAGACGGCCTCGATCTCATATTTCTGCAGCGGGAAGCAGTCGGCTCTCGGGCGTTGTCTGCCCATCACCGCCACCGCGTCCGCTCCGAGGGGGTCGAGTGGGGTGGTGATCGCCGCGAGCCACTCCTCGCTCGCCGGCACCGCATCCTGCGTCAGGAACACGAGCAGCCGACCGGATGCGAGCCGGGCCGCGAGATTGCGGGTCTTCCCATGGCCGAACTCGGAGTTCGGGATCTCGTGCAGACGCACGTCTGGACGCGAATGCACGATGTCGAGCGTCGCATCCGTCGAGCCCGAGTCGATGACGAGCACCTCGATCTCGCCGACGAATCGCTGCGAAGCGATCGCGTCGAAGATCCGGGTCAGATAGAGCTGGCCGTTCAGCGTCGGGATGATGACCGAGACGTCGGTCTCTCGCTCCGGCATTACAGCGCCGTTCGCATTGCCTTCTCGAAGGCCTCGATGAACTGCTCCGCCGGGTCTGACCAGGTCGTGTTCTGCACCGCCGCGGCGATCTCGGCCGAGTGGGCGACGGCATCCGGTCGATCCACGATGGCGATCAGCCGATCGGCGATGGCCCTCGGCGACATCGGGACGTATTCGATGTAGGGGCTGTCGAAGACACCGCGGGTGTTCGGCGCATCGTTGACCACCGGCACGACCCCGCTGCCCATGATCTCCATGGGGAGGAGGGACATGTTGGTGAGCGAGAGCACGAGGCCTGCGGCGCACCGGTTGTAGAT
>JAYVNU010000037.1:0-7335 GCA_043758345.1 Lacisediminihabitans sp. | reverse complement strand
CCCCAAGTGCTCGCGACGATCCAGGCGACGACGGTCGGCGTTCTCCGGCTGCGGGCCGTCGCGATCTTCAGCGCCGCCGGCGGGCTCGGAGCCGCCGTCGGGCAGGTGGCGAGCGGCGCTGCGGTATCAGCCAATCCCTTCGACCTCGGATGGCGGTCGGTCTTCGTGCTCTGCGCGCTCATCGCCGCAGCGTGCGCCGTGCTCTCGATACTCGTCCCGCCCACCCGGTCGACGGCACCCGCGGCGCTCGACCTCGTCGGTCTCGGCGGCCTCGCGGGCGGCATCCTCGCCATCATGTTGCCCTTGTCCCTCGGCCCGTCCCTCAGATGGCCGATCTGGTGCTTCGCCATTCTGGCGGTCGGGCCGGTACTTCTCGTCCTGCTCTGGAAGCACCAGGGGCGGCTCGAGCAACGCGGGATCACACCGCTCATCCCACCCAGCCTCTTCCGGCTGCGGTCCCTCCGACTCGGACTCTCGATGGCCGCCCTGTTCTTCGGGGGCTACGGCGGATTCCTCTTCGTCTTCGCGATCGCCGCCGAGTCGACCCTTCGGGTCTCGCCCCTCGTGACCGGGCTCGCCCTCGTCCCATTCGCCGTGGTCTTCGCTCTCGTTTCGGCCTTCCTCGCGCCGATCAGTCGCAGGCTCGGCTCCCGCACGATCATCGTCGGCGTGAGTGCGCAGCTCGTCTCACTGGTCGGCATAGTCGTCATCATCAGCCTCGAATGGACACCCGAGACCCTGATCCTGCTGCAGGCACCCCTCGTTCTCATGGGCTTCGCGCAGGCCCTCATGTTCGGGCCGCTCGTCGCGAACGTGCTGCGGGAGGTTCCGGATGACGCGGCCGGCCTCAGCGGCGGACTGTTCAGCACCGTGCAACAACTCGCCCTCGCGCTCGGAGTCGTCATCATCGGAGCAGTCTTCACGGTCACACGCGACGGACTCGCATCCGGCACCTCGTTCGCGATCTGTATCGCCGTCGATGCGGCAGCGGCACTGGTGTTTCTCATGCTCGCGCTTCGGCTGGGCGGTCACGTCCGGCGCACAGTTCGCGCATCGAGTGAGTAGTTCTTCGCGGAATGCTTCTTTGTCGGTTGGCTCAGTCGCCGACCGATCCTGTGTCAGATCTCGTTCAGGAACTTCCGAACCCGGTCGACGGCAAGCTGCGTGGCGTGCTGGTCGTACGACGGAAGGGAACTGTCAGCGAACAGATGCCTGTCGCCCGGGTAGGTGAAGACCGCGGCGTTCGGCGTGTCCGCGCTGGCGACGAGTTCTCGGGCGGCATCGAGGTCGCCTTCGAGGGCGAAGAACTCGTCCTGGTCCATACCGTGCACTTGAACGGGGAGCCCGGTCGGCCATGGTCCGAACGCCCATTCGCCGGTGAGGGGAAAGCACGCTTCGAAAAAGAGCGCAGCGCGTGCGCCGGGTCGCGTCTGGGCGAGTCGCTGGGCGTGCTTCACGCCCCAGGAGATACCCGCGTAGACCATGTCATCCGGCAACCGACCGACGGTGTCGTCCACCTGCCGGGTCACCGAATCCGGGTCGAGGGATTGCATGTAGGCGAAGCCGTCCTCGAGTCTGTCGAAGATCCGGCCGTCGAAGAGATCGGGTGTGTGCAGTAGGTGACCTCCTTCGACCAGGCGGGCCCCGAGGTCGAGCACGCCCGGGGTGAGCCCCTGCACGTGATGAAACAGAATGATTTCGGCCAGGACTGGATACTCCACTCACGAAATGATGGTTGGCGTTCGACGACATTCACATTCTGTACCCGGGGAGTGATGCTGCACGATGGCTGTGTTGCTCCTGCAACGATCCGGCGGCATGCCGACCCTGATCGCGGGATCTTTAGGCTCGCAGCCGTGAGCATTGAACGGATGGAGAACGTGGGCATCGTCGTCGATGAACCGGATGCTTCGGTCTCTTTCTTCGGAGAGTTCTTCGCTTGGACTCATCCAGCCGATCCCGCGGTGGCGGTCATTGATGAAAACGTCTGCGGAGACGTTCACCGAATTGATCAGCATGTCGGGAGCGTGTTACACGAAGGACCGTGCGCCTCCGCGGGAAATGTTCGATCGGGCGCGTCGTTGTTGCCTTCATCAACAGTCAGCCGCAGTCATCCTCCACGGTTTCGGCGCCGAGGAGACTCGGCTATTGCCGCAGCATCCACTACTGCGTTGGGTGACCATCACCCGTTTGCACAGAGTGGTGGTCGCCAAACAGAGTGGTGGTGCGTGCCGCAGATCAGGGCTGCGGCAGGGTCGCGACGGTCGTGTGTCTTTTCGCGACGAGGGACAGCGCGTACTTCTCGAACCAGTGACCGGCGGAAGGGTCGCCGTTGCAGGAGCCATCACTCGATCCCGGCGTCTTGACCCAGAGGAGTGCATCCAGAGCCGTCTTTCCGTCGGCGATCACCGGATTCGGGCCGCGAGCGGCACCGGAGAGAGTGCACCAGCCCAACTGTGCACCCTTTCCGTTGCGGGAGACGCCGATGACGAAGTGCTTTCCCCCGAGCATCCGACTGAGCGAGGTCGCGTACTTCAGATCTGCGGATTGCGACTTGAAGTTCGAGACAGTGGTGAAGAATCCGCGCGCCCAGCCGATCCCCGCGCCCGCGAGGCCAGAACACTGCGACCTTCCGAGCATCGCGAGAGAGTCGGGTTCCAGCAAGAGAATGGCGCGATGACCGCTGAGCGTCTTCGCGACGAGTGCACTCCACAGTCGATAGTGCGTATGGCTGTATCCGCCGGCGCTGCACCCGCCGCAGTCCCGGTCGGTGATGGCGTAGCTCACGAAGACCGGAGTGCGGTGCGCGGCCTCGGCGGCAGGCTGTGACGCGGGGTTCACCCAGACGCCGGCGCCATAGAGCTGCGCTGCGGTCTGCGCATCTCACCACGGAGCGCGGGATGCGTGCGGAGGAAGAGCGGGACTGGTGAGCACCGGGGCGGGCGGACTCGCGTGGCCGGTCGAGATCGCGAACACGGCGACGACGCTGATGCCGATGGCACAGACAGCGGATCCGATCATGATTCTCGGCTGCATTCGACCCCTCCCCCGAGGGGTCAATCTTTCCAGATCGACTGTCAGATGTCTCGAGAGACTCGGCGATTTATCGACGACCGCCGACCGAGCCCGCTGTCAAGGGGCTCCTTCTCCCGGGCGACCGTCGTCGCAGCGTGTTAGCGTCGCCCAATGGCGCGAATAGCCGCGGTCGCTTCTGCCCTTCCGGAGTATCGCTACCCGCAGCAACAGATAACCGACGTGATCGCGCCGATGATTACGTCCGATCCCACCCGGCAGGCCGTTCTGCGTCGGCTTCACGCCTCGAGCAGGGTCGACACCCGGCATCTCGTGATGCCGATCGAGCGCTACCGCGATTCCACCACCTTCACCGAGTCGAACGGCATGTTCATCGAGGTTGCCGCGGACCTCACCGAGCGGGCTCTTCGTGACGCGCTCGCCGCATCCGGTCTGCTGCCGACGGATGTCGACTACCTCATGTTCACCTCCGTGACCGGCATCTCCGCGCCCTCGATCGACGCGGTGCTCGTCGCTCGGCTGGGGATGAGAGCGGATGTGCGGCGCATCCCGATGTACGGCCTCGGCTGTGTCGCGGGGGCGGCCGGCATCGCACGGGTCGATGACTATCTGGTCGGGCATCCGAATGATGTGGGCGTTCTCGTGGCGGTCGAACTCTGCTCCCTCACCTTCCAGCCCGGCGACGACTCGACCGCGAACCTCGTCGCGACCGGACTGTTCGGCGATGGAGCGGCGGCTGTCGTCATGGTCGGTTCGGAGCGCGCGAAACGGATGGTCGTGACCGGCCCCGACGTCATCGACACCCGCAGCCGGCTCTACCCCGATACGGAGGAGGTCATCGGGTTCAACGCCAGCGAGACCGGATTCCGAATCGTGCTCACGTCTCAGGTCTCCGAGGTCGTCGAGCAGAACTTCGGTCGGGATGTCGGTGACTTCCTAGCCTCGAACGGGCTCGTTGTCGGAGACATCGGTGGCTACATCGCCCACCCGGGCGGCCCGCGGGTGCTCGAAGCGTTCCAGTCGGCGCTCGGCCTCCCCGACGGGTTTCTCGACAACAGCTGGCGATCGCTCGCCGCGGTCGGAAACCTGTCGTCGGTGTCGGTGCTGCACATCCTCGCTGCGGAAATCGGCGTACATCCCGCCGGGCAGCACGAACTGCTCTTCGCCCTCGGACCGGGTGTGTCCGGGGAACTGGTGCTGCTGCGGTGGCCGGCGTGATCGCCTACCTCGTGCTCATCCTGCTGACCGGGGGCGAGCGGATCGTCGAACTCGTCATCTCGAAACGGAACGCCGCCTGGGCCTTCGCGCGCGGCGGCCGCGAGTACGGACTCGGGCACTTCCCCTTCATGGTCACGCTGCACACCGGACTGCTGCTGGCCTGCCTCGCCGAAGTATTCTTCGCTCACCGGCCGTTCATCCCGCTGCTCGGCTGGCCGATGCTCGCCATTGTGTTGCTGAGCCAGGGGCTGCGTTACTGGTGTATCACCACGCTTGGCAAGCAGTGGAATACGCGGGTCATCGTCGTTGCGGGACTCGGCCGGGTGACCGGTGGGCCCTACCGGTTGCTGCCGCATCCGAACTATCTGATCGTCATCGCCGAGGGGGTCGCGCTGCCGCTCGTCTACACGGCCTGGATCACGGCGATCGCGTTCACCGTGCTGAACGCGGTTCTGCTGTTCGGCTTCCGCATTCCGACCGAGGAACGAGCGCTGCGCGAGTTGACGGCATGAGTGCCTCGGCTTCTGCGGCTGCTTCTGCGGCTGCGGCTACTGCGGCTTCTTCTGCGCGGCCGGATGTCGACGTTATCGTCGTCGGCGGTGGCCCCATCGGTCTCGCCGCGGCGATCGAGGCGCGGATGCGGTCGCTCTCGGTCGTCGTCGTCGAACCGCGCAGCTCGGCGATCGACAAGGCCTGTGGCGAGGGCCTGATGCCCGGCGCGGTTCCCGCCCTCGCCAGGCTGGGCGTCGATCCTCAGGGATTCCCTCTCCGCGGCGTGAGTTATCGCGATGCGACCAGGCGCGTCGATCACCTGTTCTCGAGCGGCGAAGGAAGGGGAGTCCGGCGAACGACCCTCCACGCCGCGCTCCACGCCCGAGCCGTCTCGCTCGGTGTCGAGTTCGCGGATGCGCGGGTCGACTCTCTCTCCCAGGGCGCCGAGACCGTGACAGTCGCCGGCATCGCCGGCCGCTACCTCCTCGGAGCGGACGGCCTGCACTCCAGTGTGCGTCGGCTGGCCGGACTCGAGCGCGCGATTTCGCCGGGAGGCCGCCGATTCGGCCTTCGCCGGCACTTCGCGATGGAACCGGAGAGCGACCTCATCGAGGTCTACTGGACTCCGACCGTCGAGGCCTACCTCACTCCGGTCGGGGACGGCGTGGTGGGGATCGCGGTGCTCGGGCGTCCCGGGGCGAATTTTGCGGCATCCATCGCGTCCATTCCGCAGCTCGAGCGGCGTATCCGTGGTCGCTCTCCGGCGAGCTCACTTCGGGGTGCTGGCCCGTTCCGCCAGCGGACGACGTCCCGCGTCGCCGGACGCGTGATGCTCGTCGGCGACGCGTCCGGGTACGTCGATGCGATCACCGGCGAGGGAATCCGGGTCGGGCTTGCGCAGGCGCGTGCTGCCATCGAGTGCGTCGCGGCGGATGTCCCGCGCCGGTACGAGCGTGCCTGGTCGTCGAGCACGCGCGACTTCCGGGTGCTCACCGGCGGACTGGTCGGTGTCGCGATGTCTCCGCTGCGGGGTGCGATTGTGCCGGCCGCGGCCAGCCTGCCTCAGGTCTTCGGCGCGGTGGTTGAGCGGCTCGCGCGGTAGTGCGCTCGGCGTGCACGCTTCGGCCCGCTTTCGGCAGGCGTGGCTAGGTGGCGGCCGTGATCAGCCGCGTCAGGTCGTCACGGATCGCCTCGAGGTCGGCCAGCGGCATCCCGAGCCTGCGTACTATCTGCGCGGGAACGAGCAGCGCCCTCTCGCGCAGCGTTTCGCCGGCGGGGGTGAGGGTGACTTCGAGCGCGCGTTCATCGGTCGCGCTGCGCCGTCGGCTGAGCAGGCCGGCGGATTCGAGACGTTTCAGCAGCGGCGACAGTGTGGCGGGCTCGAGGGACAGCGCGCGGCCGATGTCGGTGACCGTTCGCGGGCTGCGCTCCCAGAGCGCGAGCATGACGAGGTACTGCGGATGCGTTAGCCCGAGCGGTTCGAGGACGGGTCGGTACAGCCCGATCACGGTGCGAGAGGCGACCGCAAGAGCGAAGCAGACCTGGCGGTCGAGGGCGAGGGGATCGACTGGATGCGGCATCCATTGACTATAAACCGGAAATGACGCGTACACTGATAGTTAGTGTACTAAGAAATGGTGGATGACCATGGCGGGCAAAATTCCCTGGTGGGATCGGCTGAACAACCGGTTGCGTCCGTATATCGGGCCGCCCCCGCTCGGACCATACGGCCAGGCGCCCCTTCCTTCGACACAGGCGAAACCGTGTCCGATCTGCGGACGCGCGATGAGCGACCACGAGATCGAGCGCCGCGAGAATCGCCCGACGCAGGTGCACTGCCCGGCGTGACCTTCGCGCCAGCGCGCAAAACGGGGTGCAGCGCTCAGCCAAGCAGCAGCGCCCTGAGCTCGGCGGCGGTCGCCACGGCCGCGATGCTGCCCGCCTGTTCGGTGACCACACCGTAACCCCACTCGACGAAGATCGTCGGCACGCCGTGTTGCGCCGCACCCTCGACGTCGTAGTCGCGGTCGCCGACCATCACCGGACGCGAGATGTCGGCCCCGGATGCCGCGAGGCGCCGCAGGGCCTCCTCGACGACATCCGCTTTCGAGCTGCGAACTTCGTCTTCCGATGCTCCCGTGAGCACGTCGAAACAGTGTGCGAGCGAATAATAGTCGAGCGTGACGAGCGCGAGCGACTCCGGTTTCGAGGTCGCGAGCGAGAGCGGGATCGGGCTGTCGGCGATCGCCTGGAGCAGGTCGGCGACCCCGGGATACACCCGACTGTTGAAGATGCCGGTCGCCAGATAGTGCGGGCGGTAGGTCTCGAGGGCGTGCTCGGCCTGCTCCTCCGACATGCCCGCGCGATCGCGGAATGAATCGAGGATGGGCGGCCCGACCCAGTGCAGCAGCTCCGTCGGGCTCGGCACCGGTCGTTCGAGCCGCTCGAGTGTCCAGGCGAGGGACGCCGTGATACCCGGAGCCGAATCGGCGATAGTGCCGTCGAGGTCAAACAGTATGCAAGTCCAGTCGGGTGTCATCGCTGCAAGCCTATGGTTCTCTCGCAAACATCCCGCGCACGCTGCCTGGTTCG
>JAYVNU010000036.1:0-2320 GCA_043758345.1 Lacisediminihabitans sp. | reverse complement strand
CGACCCGTCGCGACGGTCAAGTGATCGTCGGATTCGCGGCGGAGACCGAATCCGACCCCGCAACCCTCCTCGAACTCGGACGGGCGAAGATCATACGGAAGGGCAGCGACTATCTGGTCCTCAACAGCGTGGGCTGGTCGGAGGGTTTCGCCACCGAGGAGAACAGCGTCGTGGTCGTCGATCGGGCCGGAGCTATAGTGATGGAGGCCTCCGGCAGCAAGGCGTCGGTGGCCGATCGCATCCTCGATATGCTCGCCTGACGGCCCGAAGTTCATCGTCCGACCCCACTCCCTGGAACCCTCATGAGCGCAGCATCCACCCCTCTCCGCCTATTCACCTCTGAGTCCGTGACCGAGGGGCACCCGGATAAGATCTGCGACCAGATCTCCGACAGCATCCTCGACGCCCTCCTCACCGTCGATCCCTACAGCCGGGTCGCCGTCGAGACGCTCGTCACCACCGGCCTCGTCCACGTGGCCGGCGAGGTGACGACCGCGGGCTATGTCGACATCCCGAGCATCGTTCGTGAGCGCATCTGGAACATCGGGTACAACTCGTCCGACGTCTGGTTCGACGGACGATCCTGCGGCGTCTCCGTCTCCATCGGCGGCCAGTCGCCCGACATCGCTCAGGGCGTTGATGGCGCGTACGAGAGTCGCGAGGGGTCGAGCCTCGACGAGCTCGACCAACAGGGTGCCGGCGACCAGGGCATCATGTTCGGCTACGCGACGACCGAGACACCCGAGTTCATGCCGGTGCCGATCTGGCTTGCACACCGCATGGCCGAGCGTCTCGCTGTGGTGCGCAAGAGCGGCGAGGTCGACTATCTCAGGCCCGACGGCAAGACTCAGGTGACCGTCGGGTACGACGGCATCGTGCCGCGCACCGTCGGCACCGTCGTCGTCTCCACCCAGCATTCACCGGAGGTCAGTACGCAGATGCTCCGCGCCGAGATGGAAGAGCTCGTCATCCGCCCGGTGCTCGCGAGGGTCGAACTCGACAGCGACTCGACACGCGTTCTGATCAACCCGACGGGGCGATTCGAGATCGGCGGGCCACAGGGGGATGCCGGCCTCACCGGTCGCAAGATCATCGTCGACACCTATGGAGGCGCCAGCCGACACGGCGGCGGAGCATTCAGTGGAAAGGATCCGTCGAAGGTCGACCGCTCGGCCGCCTACGCAATGCGTTGGGTGGCGAAGAACGTCGTCGCAGCAGGTCTCGCCGACCGGCTCGAGGTGCAGGTCGCCTATGCGATCGGCACGGCGTCCCCGGTTGGGCTCTATGTCGAGTCCTTCGGAACGGCGCATGTCGACGAGGATTCCATCATCACCGCCATCCGTGAGGTCTTCGATCTCCGTCCGGCGGCGATCATCCGCGACCTCGACCTGCTGCGCCCCATCTACGCCGCGACGGCCACCTACGGCCACTTCGGCCGCGAACTCCCCGAGTTCACCTGGGAGCACCTCGACCGCGTCGACGCACTGCGCAGCGTCGCCGGACTCTGAGCGATGACGGTGGCGTCGCCCCCGTCCCTTCACTCGTCCTTGCCCTCGTCACGCTCGGCGACGGCGATTCGGCTCGCCGCCACGATGGTCGCTCGAGTGATGATCGACTCGACGCTGCCCCAACTCGACCGGCTCTTCGACTACAGCATTCCCGATCGACTCGTCTCCGATGCCATTCCCGGTGTGCGCGTGCGTGTGCCGCTGCGCTCGATCGGCCGGATCGCCGAGGGCTTCATCGTCGAGCTGGCGCCACCCGGCGACTATCGGGGCGCACTGAGCGAACTCGACTCCGTGCTCTCCCCGGTGCGGGTGCTCACCCCGGAGGTCTGGGCCGTCGCCCGCCGGGTAGCCGATCGCGCGGCGGGAACGGCGAGCGACGTTATCCGTCTCGCCGTGCCGAAGCGGCAGGTTCGAGTCGAGAAGACCTGGCTTGCCGCCGAACCGACCGCGGTCGACGCGGCATCGGCCTCCGGCATTCCGGAGTACGACGTCACACGGATCGACGCCGCCATCGCCTCCGGTGGAAGGCTGGCGCTGGATGCCGTTCCGACGGTCGCGCAACTCCCCGGCGGCCAGTGGGTCGGGCGCTGGGCCATCACGATGGCGGCGCTCGCGACCCGGGCACTGGCGAGCGGCGGTTCGGCCATCCTCGCCGTTCCGGACTACCGTGACCAGCGTCAGCTCGTTTCGGCTCTCGCCGCGGTGCTCCCGCACGATCGCATCGTCACGCTCGACGCGCGACAGTCGAATCCTGATCGGTACCGCGCAACTCTCGCCTGTCTCGGTGACGAGCCGCTCGCGATCGTCGGAAA
>JAYVNU010000035.1:0-2321 GCA_043758345.1 Lacisediminihabitans sp. | reverse complement strand
TCAAGGGTAAAAGTGTCCTCGATGGTCACTCGGGTGGCGAGCTCGCTGGGTTTCGGCGCGAGGGCCCGCTCCAGACGAGCATGAGTTGATGGTGCGAGGGTACGGAGTACCGTCAGTGCTCCGGAGAACCATCCGGCTGTCTCGGCGAACGCGAACGGGCTGATGGTGGTGGAATCCGCGGCGTGGAGGGCGTGGCTGATCGCGTTGCGCGCCCGGTTCGAGGCGACTAAGCGTGCGGCCGAATTCACGTCGAGTGGCCGCTCGGTCACATGGTGTCGGGGGGTGAGCAGCGCCGGTAGGGCGTTGATGGCCCCTTGGGCGGCGTAGCGGGAAAACCGGATTGGAACCCCGAAGAAGCCGGCAAAGCCGAGCGTTTCCACTCCGCGGTAGCGCTCGAGGTGGCGCCGGAGGCCCTCTGATCGCGGGTCGATGCACAGAATCACCTGGGCGTCGGGCCGTTCGGTCGGCTCGCGGGTCTCGCGCAGAGTTCCCAGCAGTTCGGTGCGATAGCTATCTTCGTAGGCTGCCTGCCAGGTCAGGGGATGTTCAGCCAGGGGGTGCTCGGCGAGTACCCGCGCCACGATCGACACGTCGTCCGGCCACGGAACCGTGTCGCCTAGATCGCGGGCGATGCGGGCCGCCCGCGCCCACGTCGTATCGATGGCCGCCGTCGTGACCGATGCCGGGGCAGTGGGAGTCATGCCCAAGGCGGCAGCGAGAGTGAACCGCACGGCTAGATAGCTGGTGAGGTCGATATCGCCTACTTTCTCGGCCCGCCATTTGATGTAGGCCACCCACCCCGGCAGAGGCTCCAACTGCGCGCGGAGGTACTCACGCACCTCGTCGACCGGAATCCCCGACACGGCCTCTTCGAGGGCAGCGTCGGCTCCTGAGGGTGCGGCAGATATCCGGCGGCGGACCGCGCGGGTCAGCGCGAGGTCCACGGCGGCGAGGCGCTGCCAGGCCGAGTAGAAGCCCTCCTCGCGGCGGGGGATTGGCCACAACGAATCCGGGCTGAGATACGCGGTGAGCCAGGTGGCGACATAGCGGTCCAACGGGATGTCGTCGGTGGGCGTAGCTGTGTCCGCGGCAGGTGGGGGCTCGATCATGTCCAGTGCCGCGATGGTCGCTGCGGGCACGGCCGTCCCGCTCACGGGCACAGTCTGGGTGAGAGCCGGGACGCGCGCGATGAGAGCCCTCTCGAGCGCGGCGATCGTGATTCGTCCCCGCTGGAAGTCGGCGATGTAATCCGCAGTCGGACGCGCGAACGCCACGCCGTGGTCGGCGTCGGTTCCGAACGGGAGGCTTTCGGCTGCTGCAAAAGGATTGACGGCAATAAACGAGTCGAGCGGCCACGACGGCACGATCCCCTGGGCGGCGGCGGCGACTTGAGCGCGCAGGACGAGACTCATCGGGGGAGACCTTTCGCAGGAGACAGGCGGGGCGTTGTGGCAGTAAGCGCGCGGGTATAGACCCGGTCACGTAGACCAGGCGACGCTCGGGTGCGATTGAGCACTTCGACGATCAAGAGCGCGGCGGCCGGGAAGGCGACGAGCCATCCGGGGGCCGGCGCCACGGCGGGGATGGGCTCGAGCACCGCCGAAAACCCGGTCACAAAAGCGGTGTACGCGAAGATCAGCAGGACGATACTCCCGACGCCGGCAAGCACCGTGCCGGTAGTGAAGCGGGCATTTAGGGCGGAGCCCAGGGTGATCGCCCCGGCAACGGCTACGAACGCGAGCAATGCCATGCTCGCCGGTGAGCCCGCTGGGGCGAGCAGCAGCTCCGCGCCGATTAACCCGGTCACGGGCACGACGATTGCGATAAGTGCTGCCAGAACGCGCCGCGCCCCGAGGGCTGGCTCACCGGGCGGCTGTTGCAGTTGCGTCACGTGTCGGCGCACGCCCGTGCCGGCGCCGAGAAAGAGCGACGACTTGTAGAGGGAGTGCGCGATGAGGTGAAAAATCGCGGCGGCGTAGGCTCCGAGGCCGCATGCCATGATCATGAATCCCATCTGCGCCATCGTGGAATAGACCAGCTGGCCCTTCACGTCCGGGCGCACGAGACGAGCCGCGGATGCCCACACCAGTGTCATCCCGCCGGTCAGCACGATCATGACCATGACCCAGTGGTGTGCGGAGATGAAGGGGGAGAACCGCACGAGTAAGATCGCGCCGGCGTTGACGACTCCGGCGTGCATCAGCGCCGACACCGGAGTCGGAGAAGCCAGCGTAAACGGCAGCCAACCCTGAAACGGGATCTGGCTGGACCGCGCCAAAGCCCCGACCACAAGCAGAACCGCCACCGTCACCCCCAGCGGC
>JAYVNU010000034.1:0-7356 GCA_043758345.1 Lacisediminihabitans sp. | reverse complement strand
GTTCGGGATTCAGTTGGTCGGCTCACGTCTCGGACTCGTGATCACCTACCTCACGTTCACGCTGCCGTTCTCGGTCTGGATGCTGTCCGGCTACTTCGACAACATCCCGCGTGAACTCGACGAGGCTGCAAAGGTGGACGGTGCGTCGGCGATGGTGACGCTCTTCCGTGTGGTTCTTCCTGTGGCTCGGCCCGGTGTCATTGCCGTGCTCGTGTACAGCTTCATGACCGCGTGGGGCGAGGTGTTGTTCGCCTCCGTTTTGACGACGGAGAGCAGCCGGACGCTCGCGGTGGGCCTCGGGGAGTATTCGACCGAGGTGAACGTCTACTGGAATCAGATCATGGCGGCATCTCTCGTGGTGAGCGTGCCGATAGTGGTCGGCTTCCTCCTTCTTCAGCGCAACTTCGTCGCGGGCCTCAGCGCAGGGGCGGTGAAGTGACGGCCAAGCGTCTGCGATCGAGCACTGAGACGTCGGGTATGGACGGTGGATTGTCGCCCGGGCGACAGCGTGAGCTGGTGGTGATGCTGTCGGTTGCGGCGGGAGGCGTCCTTAGCAATGATCACGTGCCCGGTCAAGGGGAGCGGAGAGTTGCGCGGGCTTCAGCCACGAACACGGTTTCGGGAGTACTAAAGAAAGAAAGTGGTTAGCTGTTCAAAGTAATCATTGCTCGACTCTTCGAGAGTCCTTCTCTACAGAGGTACAACTATGAACATTACTCGACGCAATCTGCTCACCATGGGTGGGGCGGCATCCGTCACTCTGTTTCTTGCTGGATGTGCCGGATTCAGCAAGCCGGCAGCCACCTCGGCCACGGGCACCCTCACCTTCACGACGTGGGGGACGGATGCCGAACTGGCGGGCTTCCGCACTCAGATCGCTCGCTTCGAGAAGGCGAATCCCGGGTCGAAGATCGCGCTGAACGCAGTGCCGTACGCGCAGATGTTCACCAACATCGACGCTCAGCTTCAGGCGGGCAACCCGCCCGACATATTCCGGGTTCCGTACTACACCTTCGGCAGCTACGCCGGACGCGGCCAGCTGCTCGATCTCAGCAAACATCTCCCCTCGGGATTCGCGGATCGATTCACCCCCGCTGCCTGGGCCGCGGTGCAGAACACGGGCAAGCCGTTCGGGGTGCCCCACCACACTGACACCACGGCGATCCTCTATAACAAGTCGATGCTGGCGGCCGCCGGCATCACAGACGTGCCGACCACCCTCGACAAAGCGTGGACATGGAAGCAATTCGATGACGTCGCCGCGACCCTCCGCAAAAGCCTGCCCGCGAACCAATACCCCTTCGCCTACAACTGGCAGGGTAATGGCGTCACCCGCTGGCTGACCTGGCTGTTCGAACAGAACGGCCGTTTCCTCGCAGAGAACCTCATCGACCCCGCCATCGACTCCGCCGCCGGACGTAAGGCGCTCGACTTCACCTCCTCGTTCTTCACGAAGCAGTACGTTCCGAAGAACGACACGATCAAGTCGGCAACCTACGCCCAGGACAGCTGGTACGCGCAGACGACGGCGATGGTCTTCTCCGGCGGCTTCGCCATCCCGGATGCCACCCAGACCCTGAAATTCGACTGGGGCGCGACCTTCGCCCCCCATGGTGCACGCGGTGCGAGTGACTTCGGCGGCAACGCCCTCGTCGCTACGAAGAACGCGAAAGACCCGGCACTCGTCGCCAGCTTCCTGTCGTTCATGACGGAGGCGGCATCCATGCGGGCATTCTGCGAGAGCGCGTCATTGCTTCCGACCCGACGGGACCTCATCGCGAGTGGCATCCACTACACGGTGCGACCCGAGTTGTCACCGATCTTCGTCGGACAGGCGAGCACGGTGAAGGCATCCGACTCGAGTCAGGTCGCCTCCCCGAACATGGCCGCGATCATCACCGTTTTGAAGGACGGGCTTGACCAGGCGTTTCAGGGTTCGCAAAACACTGACGCGACTCTCAAAGCCCTGTCGGAGGGCATCGCCGCAGCGACCAGAGTGGCCAAGTGACGGCGACCACGACGTCGGCACCGCCGTCGACCAGGTCGGAGCAGACACTAACACCGCCGCCGACGAGACCCGCGGTGAGGAAGCGGTCGAGGCGGGAATCGTCCACAGCCTGGGCACTGCTCACACCGAATCTCTTCCTGCTAACGCTGTTCGTGCTGATCCCGATCGTCTGGGCGATCGTCGTCAGTTTTCAACGGACGGATGGATTCGGCAGCGGCACCTTCAGCGGACTCACCAACTATCAGCGGCTGGTGGCCGACCCGGTTTTCTGGCGGTCCGCGCTGAACACCGTCCTGTTCACTGTCATCGTGACTCCGCTGTCGATGGGCCTTGGCCTCGGCGCCGCGGTTCTGATGAACTCTGTGCTGCCCGCCCGCAAGATTTTTCGTTCGATCCTCATCGTGCCCATGGCGATCTCCGGAATCGCCACCGCACTGATCGGGGTGCTGCTCTTCGATGAGAACAGCGGGCTCGTCGACAAGCTGGTGCGGGCGGCCGGTCTTCCCGCGGTTCCCTGGCAGTCGAACGGGCCGGCGGCATTCGTCTCTATCGTGCTGGTCACGCTCTGGGCGCGAGTCGGATTCAACATGCTGATCTACCTGGCGGGGCTTCAGGGGATCAGTCCGGAGATCTACGAGGCCGGACGACTCGACGGTGCCGGCGGTTGGCAGAACTTTCGTTTCTTGACCGTTCCGCTCGTCGGCCCCTCGTCGTTCTTTCTGCTGATATTGAACGTCATCTACTCGTTCCAGGTCTTCGACCTCGTCTTCGTGATGACGGGCGGCGGCCCCGGCAACGCAACCTCGGTGATCGTCACCTACGCCTACGACCAGGGGTTCGTCACCCGCGACCAGGGCTACGCCGCAGCCATCGGTGTCGTGCTGCTTCTGGTGATGCTCGTCTTCACCGCCGTGCGCTGGCGCACCAGCCGGTCCCGAGACCTGGTGGAGTGAGGCATGGCTTCGATACCGGTTTCAGTCCAGAAGTCGCATGCGCGCACGACCCGGCAGTCCGGTCGACGTCGACCCGGCCGACGGCTGCTGATCGTGCGGCTTCTGATCGCGATCGTGATCTCGATCATCGTGCTGTTCCCGCTGTACTGGATGGTCGTCGTCGCGTTCTCGACGCGTGCCGACCTGCTCGGCGGGGCACTGCGGCTGTGGCCGTCGACCTTCACCCTCGACAACTTCACCCGGGTATTGACTGCGTTTCCCGTCGCCACCTGGTTCGGCAACTCGACGGCGATCGCGCTCGTGGTCTCCGTGATCACGGTGACCATCAACATCCTCGGTGGCTACGCTTTCGCCAGACTGAAATTCCGCGGTTCGAGCGCTGTGTTCCTGGTGGCTCTCGCGACGCTCATGATCCCCGTGCAGGTGATCATGGTTCCGCTCTTCTCGCTGGTGACGAACCTGAATCTCTATGGCACCTACTGGGCGGTCATCCTGCCGACGGCAGCGTCAGCGTTCGGGCTGTTCCTCGCGCGGCAGTTCATCCTCGGCATTCCGACGGAGTTGATCGAGGCGGCACGCATCGACGGCGCGAGTCACCTCCGGGTGTTGCGCAGCATCGTTCTTCCCCTGTCGAAACCCCTGATCGCGGTTCTGTTCTTCATGAGTCTGCTGCAGTCGTGGAACGACTTCTCTTGGCCGCTCATCGCTCTCAAGCAGAACGAGCTGTTTACCCTTCCGATCGGACTGCTCTATCTTCAGGGGCAGTTCGGTTCGGATTTCGGCGGCACGATGGCGTTCGCGCTGATCAACGTCGCGCCGATGGTGGTGCTCTTCCTGATCTTCCAGCGCTATTTCGTTCAGGGGTTCGCTCAGAGCGGCATCCGCTGATCATGCTGCGCCGCCCACCACGCGAACTCCGGCAGGTCGAACCGGACGGCGTCTGCGGCTAGTTGTGCGGTGAGGGATCCGACGAGAGGCGATCCCTGTTCGGTCGCGATCCGGATTCGGGCGACGTCGACGTAGGCGGAGACCCAGACATAGCGATCCTGGATGCGGTTGCAGCGGGTTCGCGCATCGTCGATCCACTCCTGCGCCGAGTGGATGTCGCCCGCTTTCAGCGCGAGGAGTGCGAGTGATCGCGCAGCCATCCCCTCCCAACACGGGTCGCCCAACTCGCAGGCGAGCGCGAACGCCTTCTGCGCGACCTCGGTGGCTTCATCGTCGCGATCCAGCTCAAGCAGGGCGTTCGCGCGCCAGGACTGGGCCCACGGGAGGAAGACATTCCATCGCTCGCGTTCACACAGCCGGATACTCGCATCGGATGCATCCAGTGAGCCCGCGACGTCTCTGCCGAGCAGAAGCGACCGGGCGAGCACCCCGACGGACCACGCTTCCTGACGCGCGCGCCCCGCCTCACGCGCGAGATCGACCGAACGGCGTAGCTGCGCGGCGGCCTCATCGTGGCGTCCCTGGTCGGCCGCGTTCATCCCGGCGATCGCCAGCACACCCGCGGTGAGAGCGCCGTCGGCACTGGCATCGGCGATCGCGGTCGCCTCGCTGATGGCCCGCTCGGCCGAGGTGTGACGACCGGCCTGCACGTCGATGAAGGCGAGTTCGCGAAGGCACTCGGCGACCCGCAGGTCATCACCGCGACTGCGGGCAATCGCCATCGCCCGGTGCAGTGTGATGGCTCCTTCGCCATCGAAACCCCGGGTCGCGTGCACGAGGGCCGAACCGAGACGCATCAGAACGTCGACCTGCAACCGCGCATCGGACGCGAGCGCGACCTCGTCGGCCGCTCGGCGCAGCGTCTCGATTCCGGCATCCACACTCCCGGCGTCGAGCGCATCGCTGCCGGCGCGAAGGAGGGAGGATGCCACGACCCCCGCCCGCAGACGTCCAGGCGGTCGATCGTCGACGAGGCGTGCCGCCGCCCTGAGCGCGGGGGATACCCTCATCCCCTCTCGCGCGAAAGTCGCCTCGCACGAAGACAGGTGCAATGCCGCGAGCCCCGGTCGCGATGCGGCGACGAGCGAGCGCAGAAACAGCTCCTGCGCATCCTGATCGAGAGGCTCCAGCGCTGCGGCGCGACCGGCGACCGTGCTCGCGCGCTGTGATTGCTGCAAACCGAGGAGTGCGAACGTCGCGCGCCGAAGCTCCTCGAGCGAACGTGCCCGCAGGTGTGCCCTGGTCAGGAGCAGCCAGGTATCGAAACCCGGGGAGTCCCGCAGAGTGAGGCCTTCGAGGAGGTGACCGCCGATCTCCTCCTCGCCGAGCGTTCCCTCGATCAGCTCCCAGGCATCCACCGTCATCCCGTCTCGCGGGATCGACAGCGGGTCTCCGCGAAGGAGATCGGGGGTGGCGAAGGCCCGGCGAAGGTCGGCAAGGCACCAGCGGAGGGCGCCGAGCGGATCATCCGCTTCGGTGAACAGTTCGTCGACGAGTTGCCGTCGCGAGACCGGGCGTTCTGCGAGGGCGACCCTGGCGAACAACGCCCACGACTTCTGCCCGCGCGGTGACGGGTGCGACTCCGGAAGTCCCTCAATTCGGGGAGGGCCGAGAAGTCGCACCCGCGGCATCATCACTCAGCCCGCGAGAACCGACGCCGTCGCCCGGCCCTGCAGCGCGTGAACGTCGGCGGTGGTGAGCGCGTTGCCCCCGATGCCCCAGTCTCCGCTCTGAATCTCCTCGACGATGACCGTCGTCACCTGGCGAAGATTCTCGCCCTCGATGTCGACCATCGTCTCGGTGATCCTGCGGATCATCTCGCCCTTCTCCTCCGAGCTGAACACTCCCTTGATTACCTTAACTTCAACGAGCGGCATGATGTCTCTCCTTCACGAACCTGGAACAACTGGATGATCCGAGGGTGCACGACGAGCGTGTGAGGCACCGTGTGAGGTGCGGATGTCGTCAGGCAGCAGTCCCGGAAGCCTTCACCAGTGCGCGCCGGACCGCGGCCACGGACGCCGCCACGTCGTCGGCATCGGTCGACCAGTTGCTGACCGAGATGCGCAGAACGTCGTGGTCCTGCCAGCGCGAGCCGGACATCCACACCTCGCCGTCTTCGATGAGGAGTCGAGTCACCTCCCTGGTGCGCTCGTCTGATCCGAAGGTCAGGCAGACCTGGGTGAAGACCACCTCGTTGAGGACCGCGACCCCCGGCAGGGTCGCAAGCTCTGTCGCGAGTGCCTTCGCGTTGCCGGCGAGGCCGTCGATGAGGTCGCCGACTCCCGAGCGTCCGAGTTGCTTCAGGGCGGCCCAAACGGGTACCCCACGCGCCCGTCGAGACATCTCCGGCACGAGATCGTACGGATCTGGAGCAGCTCCGGATGCGCGGATCAGGTAGGCGGTCTGTGTTCCGAGCGCCGCCCGAGCGGTGCCGGCTCGGGCGACGATCGCGACGCCACAGTCATAGGGGACATTGAGTGTCTTGTGCGCATCGGTCGCCCAGGAATCTGCCATCTCGACTCCGTCCAGCTGTTCGTGAAGAGAAGGGCTTGCGGAAGCCCAGAGCCCGAAGGCACCGTCGACATGCACCCAGGCGCCATACTCGTGGGCGATCGCCACGGCCTCGGCCATCGGGTCGAACGCGCCGGAATGCAGGTTGCCGGCCTGCAGGCAGACGATCATCGGGCCGTGCGCCGATTCGAGTGCGGCGCGGAGTGCGTCGATGCGAATTCTGCCCTGGTCGTCGGCCGCCACCAGCGTCGGTGCGCCGAGGCCGAGGTAGCGGAGAGCGAGATCGACTGAGGTGTGTCGCTCGTCGCCAGCCAGCACCGTGATCCGCGGCGCACCCTGCAAACCGTTCAGGTTGACGTCCCAGCCGGCCCTATCCATGAGGTATCCGCGTGCGGCCGCCAGTCCGGTCCAGTTGGCCATCGTTGCACCGGTGGTGAATCCGACATCCGATCCTGCTGGGAGCCCGAGGATGTCGAGGAGCCACTCGCCCGCAACCTGCTCTATCGCCGCCGTCGCCGGTGACGCGTACCGCATCGCCGCATTCTGGTCCCAGGCACTGACCAGCCAGTCCGCGCCGAGGGAGGCCGGCAGGGTTCCGCCGATCACCCAGCCGAAGAAGCGACCGGATGACATGGCCATGAGTCCGGGTTCCGCGAGTCTGATTAGCTCGTCGACCACGGCGGCAGGCTCCATCGGGAGGTCGTGCAGTTGCCCCGCGAAGGCTTCGAGCATCTCTCCGACGTTCTTCGATGGAGCGACCGGCCGCGCGGGGAGGGACTCGATCCAGTGCAGTGCTCCCGCGGATGCCCGATCCAACGTCGCTCTGTAGTCGTTCGGATCCAGTTTCATTGCGGGCGCCTCACTCTGTATTGGCTGAATGGCCACATGCGGCCACGATAATGATGGTAGTAAACCGTGTGAGGGGGCGTGTGA
>JAYVNU010000033.1:0-2346 GCA_043758345.1 Lacisediminihabitans sp. | reverse complement strand
CCCGATACGTCGGAGAGGCCCGCCGCGCCGGATGGCCGACCTCGCCACCAGTCCGCGGCCTTCATCGCCATCTTCCCGGCCGGCTGTACGACGAGCAGTTCGATCGGGTCGGTCGCCGTGCCGACCAGCACTCGACGATCCTGCAGCGCGACCGCGCCCGGGGCGAGCGCAGCGGTGTCGCGCGAGAGAACAGCCTCGATCACCTTGATCCGCTGCCCGTCGATCATCGTGAAAGCCCCGGGCTCGGGAGTGACCCCCCTGATCAGGCTGTCGACCGTGCTGGCGTGAGCCGTGAAGTCTATGTGACCGTCGTCGATGGTGAGTTTCGGTGCGAGCGTCACGTCGCCAGCCTGCGGAATGGCACGGGCTGCGCCATCCGCGATCGTATCGACGACTCTCACCAGCAGCTCGGCACCCGACAGCGCGAGCGAGTCGAGCAGATGACCGGATGTCTCCCGGGCGCCGATCGACTGGGTGAGGTGACCGAAGACGTCACCGGCATCGAGTTCCGGAACGAGCTGGAACACGGATGCGCCGGTCACTCCGTCGCCGGCGATGATCGCGCGCTGAACAGGGGCGGCACCACGCCAGCGTGGCACGAGCGAGAAGTGCAGGTTGATCCAGCCGAGCCGCGGAGCGGAGAGCAGCGGCTCGCGCACGAGGCCGCCGTAGGCGACGATGACACCGAGGTCGGGCTGGAGGGCCACAAGCTGTTCGGTCGCGGCGCCGGCGAGGCGATTCGCCTTGATCGTCGGCAAAACCAGTTCGTCAGCGGCATCCGCCACCGCCGTCTGGGTGAGCACTCGCTTGCGGCCCCGCGGGGAATCCTCCCGGGTGAGCACGGCGAGGACCTCGTGTCGGGAGGCGGTCAGGGCCTGGAGGCTCGGGACCGCTGCTGCAGGACTGCCGGCGAAGACGATTTCCAGATCACTCATGTGCGGGCTCCCGGATGGGAAAGGTACGGGGCAAAAAGAATCATGGCTCGATCACTAGTCGAAGGGCTATCACTGGTCGAAGGGCTCCGTGTCGTCGAAGCGCACCTTCAGTGTAGGCAGTGCCGGTCGGGGTGCCGTCGCGGCCACCCGCTTGCGCCGGCTCGTGGCGTTGCGGATCGTCTCCCCACGGATGGCGGATGCCACGGAAGCACCCTCCACGTAGTCGAATCGCACGATCGCGCGCTCCCCTCGGGTTCCGGGGGTGGCGAGGTCGACCTCCACCGGCCCGAGAACGTCGACCCTCTCGATGCCGGCGACCGCGGCGACGGCGCGCTCGACGGAAGCCGGGTCGCCGGTGACTGTCGCGACGCGGATAGCCGGGGGAAACCGTAGGCGGCGCCGATCGTCGAGCTCTGACCGCGCGTAGGCGGAGAGTCGCCAGGTGGCCAGCGCCGAGGCGAGCGCTCCCCCGACACCGACGAGGACGGTCGGCGCTCCCGGGGCGGCGAGGGAGATCGCGTTCGACCACCAGCGGAGGCAGTCCTCGCCGACGCGCAGGCTCTCGCGGGCGAGCATCCGCTCTCCGTCGAGCAGCAGCACGGCGCGGTAGCCGCCGTCGGCGATCGGCTCGGCCCCGCGGGTCGCGATCACGAGCGCCGATTCTTCGCCCACCGTCACGACCTGGTGATCGCCATCCGCGACGATGATGCGCACACCGGGGAACGCGCGTCCCAGCTCTTCGGCGGTTCGCCCCGAGCCCTGTCCGATGAGCCGGAGCTTCGTGCCCTCGCAGTTCGAACAGACCCAGTTGCCGGCGATCCGACCGCACCACTGGCAGGCCGGAACTCCGCGGGCCGCCTTCATCCCGAGTGGACCCTCACAGTGCGCGCACCGGGCGGATTGTCCGCAGTCGACACAGGCGAGTCGCGGCGCGTAGCCCGGGCGGGCGACCTGCACGAGCACGGGTCCACGCTCGAGTCCGTCCCGCACCTCCCGCCAGGCGCTCGACGGGATGCGTGCCTGCGCGGCGAGACGGTCGTCTGACTGCTGCTGCGCCGTCGGGATCACCCTGGGGAGATACGCGCGTGTCGGCGGCAGTGACTCGACCCAGCCGATCTCGACGAGGCGCTCCACGTCGGTACTGCGCGAGTGACCGAGGAAGACGAGCGCACTGTGCTGCAGTTCTTGTCGCACGAGCGCGGCGTCTCGAGTATGCACGTAGGGGCTCAGCGGCTCGGCGTGTAACGGATCGCCGTCGTCCCAGATCGCGATGAGGGCGAGCCGGTTCGCCGGGGCGTAAACGACCGAGCGGTTTCCGACGATCGCGAGCGGCTCGTCACCGAGACAGGCGAGAGTTGCGCGGTACCGATCAGGATTCGACTGTCGCGCGTCGAGCGTGACGATGCGATCG
>JAYVNU010000032.1:0-7421 GCA_043758345.1 Lacisediminihabitans sp. | reverse complement strand
TGGCTCCCCCGCGAACGAGCACGGCCGACGCTGTGCCCGCCGGCGAGCACACCACATTGGCGCAGACGTGCATCCCGTAGGTGAAATAGGCGTAGAGCCGACCCGGTTCGCCATACATGACGGCATTCCGGCGCCCGGGACCGCGGAAGGCATGGGAGCCGGGATCGGATTCTCCGAGGTACGCCTCCACTTCGGTGATGCGCATCGAGACCGTGCCGTCGGCGGAGGTCTTCGAGAGGATGGCACCGAGCAGGGTCGGAGCCACCTCGGTCGCCGGCGCGACGAAGTTCGAGTCGTCGGACATGCTGTATTCCGGCCGGCGGGGGTCGTCAGAAGAGCGGCGCGCCACTGACGATGAACACCACCACCGCGACCACGAGCAGTACCGCCGCGACGCCGAAGATCGAATACATCACGATTTTCTGCGCACGGGTCTGCGGCGGGCGGGGGTCCTTGCCGTTCTTGCTCAGACTCATGCCTTCGCCTCTTTCATTTGCGGTCGTCGTCCTTCCAGCCTTCGTTGCCTCGCCGACGTGAGGTCCCGGACTCGCTCCGTGAGAGCAGCACGCTGTTCTGCGACCCGGATCGGAGCGGTGCCCCCTGCGCCGGTGCGGCTCGCGATGGATCCGGTGACCGTGAGAACGCTGCGCACTGCCGGGAGAAGGCGGGGCGAGATCGAGAGGTATTCCTCATCCGTGGGCTCGTCGAGCTCGATTGCACGCTGCTCGCAGAAACTCACGAGAGCCCCACTGATCTCATGCGCCTCACGGAACGGGACTTTCTGCTTGACGAGCCACTCCGCGACATCCGTTGCAAGAGAGAATCCCTGCGGCGCGAGCTCGGCGAGGCGGTCGACATGGAACTCCAGCGTCGTCACCATCCCGGTGAACGCGGGCAGCAGAACCTCGAGAGTCGTTATCGAGTCGAAGGCCGGCTCCTTGTCTTCCTGGAGGTCGCGGTTGTAGGCCAACGGGAGGCCTTTCAAGGTCGCAAGAAGTCCGGACAGATTTCCGATGAGGCGGCCGGCCTTTCCACGAGCGAGTTCAGCGATGTCTGGATTCTTCTTCTGCGGCATGATTGATGAGCCTGTGGAATAGGCGTCGCTGAGGGTGACGAACCCGAACTCGCGGGTGTTCCAGATGATGATCTCCTCGGCGAAGCGCGAGAGGTCGATCCCGATCTGGGCGGTGATGTAGGCGAACTCGGCGACGACATCCCGGCTCGCCGTGCCGTCGATCGAGTTCTCGACACTGCCCGAGAAACCGAGTTCGGCCGCGACGGCACCGACGTCGAGGCCGAGCGTGTTTCCTGCCAGGGCGCCCGAGCCGTAGGGCGACGAGTCCGCTCGCGCATCCCAGTCGTCGAAACGCTCGATGTCGCGCACCAGTGGCCAACAGTGGGCGAGCAGGTGATGGGCGAGCAGGATCGGCTGCGCGTGCTGGAGATGGGTTCTGCCGGGCATCACCGCGGTCTCGTGGGTGACGGCCTGCGCCGAGATGGCGTCGATGAGGTCGACGAGCAGCACCGAGATGCGGGCGGCATGATCCCGGAGCAGCATCCTGACGAGGGTCGCGATCTGATCGTTGCGACTCCGCCCCGCCCGGAGCTTGCCGCCGAGCTCGGTGCCGGCGCGATCGATGAGTCCGCGTTCGAGAGCCGCGTGGACGTCTTCGTCGTCCGGTGCCGGCCGGAACGAGCCATCCGTCACCGCCGCCCGAAGATCATCGAGAGCGCTCATCATGTCGGCGAGTTCGTCGGCGGTCAGGTAGCCGGCCGCCGCGAGTGCTCGAGCGTGCGCCCGGGAGCCGGCGATGTCGTAGTGAGCGAGCTGCCAGTCGAACTGGGTCGAGCGACTCAGGTTCTGCAGTGCGTCGGCGGGACCGGATGCGAACCGTGCGCCCCAGAGAGCCCCGGAGGTCGTCGTTCCGACCGCATTCTGCTGCTCTTCGTCGGCGGGGACGACGTGTTCTGCCATGTATCTGCTCCTGAGATCAGTCTGCCAAGTTTAGGGGCGGCCGGGCGCGGCTATTTCTGCTTGAGAAGCCAGACCATCAGCGCTTTTTGCGCGTGCAGCCTGTTCTCGGCCTCATCCCAGATGACGCTCTGAGGACCGTCGATGACGTCGGCGGTGACCTCGTAGCCGCGGTCGGCCGGGAGGCAGTGCAAGAAGAGTGCTTCGGGCTTCGCGAGCGCCATGAGCTCGGAATCGACGCGGTACTGTGCGAGGTCGGTGAGACGTTGCGTCTTCTCCTCCTCCTTCCCCATCGACACCCAGGTGTCGGTGACCACGACGTCGACACCGGCGACGGCCTGCACGGGGTCGGAGTAGAGGGTGATCGAGCCGCCGGTCCTCTCGGCGATCGCCTCGGCATCCGTGACCACAGCATCCATCGGCCGATAGCCATCGGGGCATGCGATGCGCACGTGCATTCCCGCTGTCGCCCCCGCGAGGAGGTAGGAGTGCACCATATTGTCGGCGCCGTCCCCGACGAAGGTCAGCATGAGTCCCGCGAGTTCACCGCGGTGCTCGCGGATGGTGAGCAGGTCGGCGAGCAGCTGGCACGGGTGGAAGTCGTCCGAGAGCGCATTGATGACGGGCACTGTCGTGCCCGCGGCCATCTCTTCGAGACCCGATTGGCCGTATGTTCTCCAGACGATGGCAGCGACCTGGCGTTCGAGCACGCGCGCCGTGTCGCTCGGACTCTCCTTGCCACCCAGCTGGCTGTTCGCCGTCGAGATGATGAGCGGCATGCCACCGAGGTCGGCGATGCCGACGGCGAACGAGACCCGGGTGCGCGTGCTCGACTTGTCGAAGATCACCGCGACTGTCTGAGGCCCGGCAAGCGGCGACACCAGATTTCGATCCTTCTTCAGCTCGAGCGCGAGGTCGAGGATCTCTGCCTGCTCGAGCGGGCTGAGGTCGTCGTCGCGAAGAAAGTGGCGGGTCATTCGTGCGCCTCCGATAGTGAATTCTGCTGGCTGCGAGAGACGGACTCGATCGCTTCGGTGAAGAGGGTGCGAAACTCCTCGAGTTCGGCATCCCCGACGATCAGGGGCGGCGCGATGCGGATGCTCGTCTCGTTCGGCGCATTGATGATGAGCCCGAGTTCGAATGCCTTGGCGGCTATCGCGCCGGCGACCGGCTCGGAGAGGCCGACGCCGACGAGGATTCCCTTTCCACGGACCTCTGTCACGAGCGGCGATCCGATCGCCTCGATGATCCCTCTGAGTTGCGCCCCGCGGAGCATCGCGTTCTCGATGAGACCCGCGCGTTCGATCTCGCCGAGCACCGCGTTGCCCGCCGCGGTCGCGAGCGGATTGCCGCCGAAGGTACTGCCGTGCTGACCGGGCTGGAAGAGGTCGGATGCCGCACCGAACGTCACGAGCGCGCCGATCGGCACCCCGCCGGCGATGCCCTTCGCGACACAGAGGGCATCGGGGACGATGCCGAACTGCTGAAAGGCGAACCAGGTTCCGGTACGACCGATCCCGGTCTGGATCTCGTCGAGGATCAGCAGGGCGCCAGACTCGGTCGCGAGCTCGCGGGCACGCTCGAGGAACCCGTCGGGGAGGTCGAGCACACCGGCCTCCCCCTTGATCGGTTCGATGAAGATCGCGGCGACCGTGCCATCCATCGCCCTTTCAAGCTCGGCGATCGTGGTCGGGATATGCTCGACGCCGGGAAGAAGCGGTTCGAACGGCTCGCGCATCGCCGCCTTTCCGGTCAGCGAGAGGGATCCCATCGTTCTGCCGTGGAACGAGTTCACCAGCGAGATGATCTTCGTGCGACGACCGTCGCCGCGATTGAGGCGGGCGAGCTTGATGGCGGCCTCGATCGACTCGGCACCGGAGTTGCAGAAGAATACGCGGCCGCTCTCGCCGGCGCCGGTGATGCGAGAAAGGCGCTCGGCGAGCTCGAGCTGCGGGGGCGAGGCGAAATAGTTCGACACGTGCGCGAGGGTCGCGACCTGGTGGCTGACCGCCTCGACGAGCACCGGATGCGCGTGCCCGAGTGCATTGACGGCGATCCCGGCGAGAAAGTCGAGGTATCGCTTGCCCTCAACGTCCCATACGTAGCAGCCCTCTCCACGCTCGAGCATCGCCATCGGCGACGCAAGCGAACCCATCATCGCGGCGCCGAAACGCTCTCTCCAGTGATCGGTGCCTGTGTCGGTGATTGCCCCTGTTTCGATCATGACGCCTCCGTGTGTGGAATGACCTCGGTGCCGGAGCCCGAGTCGGTGAATGCTTCGAGAAGAATCGAGTGCGGAACCCGCCCGTCGATGATGGCCGCCTTCGGCACGCCACCGTCGACGGCGTCGAGGCAGGCCGTCATCTTCGGGATCATGCCGGACTCGAGGGACGGCAGCAGCATCCGCAGCTCCTCCGTATCGATCGACGAGATGAGCGAATCACGATTCGGCCAGTCGCTGTAGAGACCGGCGACATCGGTCAGGATCACCAGTTTTTCCGCCCCGAGTGCCACGGCGAGGGATGCCGCCGCGGAATCCGCGTTGACGTTGAGCGACTGTCCCGGCTCGGCCACGTTCGGCGCGATCGACGAAACGACGGGTATCTGCCCTGCCGCGATGATCGCGAGGATGACCGTCGGATCGACGAAGGTCACGTCGCCGACAAGACCGAGATCCTCGTGCTCGCCGTCGACGATGGTGCCTCGACGGGTCGCGGCGAACAGCCCGCGGGTCTCACCGGAGACGGGCTGTGCAGGGGCGCCACGCTCCGCGATCATCCTCGCGATCTTCGGACCGACGTCGCTCGCGAGAACTCTGCGCACCACCTCGATGGCATCGGCACTCGTCACCCGGAGTCCGCCGCGGAATTCACTCGGGATGCCCGCCGCAGACAGCGCAGCCGAGATCTGGGGGCCGCCGCCGTGCACTACCACCGGCGTGACGCCGACCTGCCGCAGGTAGGCCATGTCTTCGGCGAAGCTGCGGGTGAGTTCGTCGTCGACCATCGCGTTGCCGCCGAACTTCACCACGATCGTCTTTCCGTCGAAACGACGGAGCCAGGGAAGGGACTCGATGAGAGCGCTGGCCTTTGCCGCGGCATCCAGCTCCTGGGGGTCTATCACGTGCTTGCCCATCAGCTGGAGTACGCACTGTTCTCGTGGACGTAATCGTGGGTCAGATCGTTGGTGCGGATCGTCGCCGTCGCCTTACCGACGTTCAGCCCGACGAGCACGTGCAGGCGGCGTGGACCGAGATCGGCCTCGTCGCTCGGCCGATCGGGAGCGCCCTCCGAACAGACGCGCACTCCGTTCATCGAGACATCGACGTTGTAGGGGTCGAATTCCGCCGCCGTCGTTCCGATGGCTGCGAGCACGCGACCCCAGTTCGGATCGTTGCCGAACACCGCCGCCTTGAACAGGTTGTTGCGTGCGATCGAGCGGCCGACCTCGACGGCATCCGTCTCCGATAGCGCTCCGGTGACCTCGATGTCGATGTCATGGCTCGCACCCTCGGCATCCTGCTGGAGGAGCACAGCGAGCTGCGCGCAGAGCTCGGTGACGGCCGCGGTGAAGTCGGACTGCGATGGAGCGATTCCGGATGCCGCGGACGCCATCAGCACGACCGTGTCGTTGGTCGACATGCAGCCGTCCGAATCGAGACGGTCGAAGGTGATGCGGGTGGCTTCCCTGAGCGCGCTGTCGAGAAGGTCGGAGGGCACGTCGGCATCGGTCGTCAGAACGACGAGCATCGTTGCGAGGCCGGGCGCGAGCATGCCGGCACCCTTCGCCATACCGCCGATCGACCAGCCTTCACGCTCGACGACCGCCTGTTTCGCGTGCGAATCGGTGGTGAGGATCGCTGTGGCGGCGGCGGCACCGCCGTTCTCGTCGAGCGCGAGAGCGGCCTGTCGCGAACCCGAGATCACCCGGTCGCGGAAGGTCTGGTCTCCCGATCCGATGAGGCCCGTCGAGCATACGAGCACGTCACCCGCGGACACCTCGAGCGCGGCAGCGACGGCCTCGGCAGTGAGATGGGTCGTCTGGAATCCGAAGGAGCCGGTGAAGCAGTTAGCCCCGCCCGAGTTGAGGATGACCGCTCGGACGACGCCATCGGCGACGACCTGCTGCGACCAGATCACCGGGTTGGCCTTCGAGCGGTTGCTCGTGAAGACCGCCGCTGCGGCAGCGCTCTGGCCGCGATTGACGACGAGCGCGACATCCGCTGCCCCGGTCGATTTGAGCCCGGCGACGACCCCGGATGCCGCGAACCCCCGTGCGTGCGTGACGCTCACGGTGCCACTCCGTCTGTGCTGAGCCCGGCCGTCTCGACGAGCCCCAGCGAGATGTTCGCGCACTGGATCGCCGCACCCGCCGTGCCCTTCACCAGGTTGTCGAGAGCGGTGATCACGACGACCCGTCCGGCGGTCTCGTCGACGGTCACGCTCATCAGCGCCGAGTTCGACCCGACGGCGTCACCCGAACGCGGTAGTCGGCCCTCGGGAAGCAGCTGCACGAACGGTTCGTCGGCGTAGGCGCTCTCCCAGGCGGCCCTGACCGCCGCCGTAGTGGTGCCCGGCACGATGCGCGCCGTTGAGGTTGCCAGGATGCCACGCGACATCGGCACGATCACCGGCGTGAATGACAGGGTCGGGGCGACGGCGCCGGCCGCTCGGAGCGCCTGCTGGATCTCGGGGATGTGCCGATGGACTCCCCCGACACCGTAAGGATTGGCCGAGCCGAGGATCTCGCTGGCGAGGTTCGGCAGGGTGAGGCTCTTCCCGGCGCCGGAGGGCCCGACGGCGAGGACGGCCACGATATCCTGCCCCTCGATCACCCCGGCGGCGATGCCCGGGACGAGGGACAGCGCGACCGTACTGGCATTGCAACCCGGGGCCGCGATGCGTCGAGCGCCGACGAGCGCATCCCGCTGCTTGCCGTCGGCGACGATCAGTTCCGGTACCCCGTAGCTCCATGCTCCGAAGTAGTCCCCGCCATAGAAGGCCGCCCAGTCGGCCGGGTCGGCGAGCCGGTGATCGGCGCCGCAGTCGATGACGAGCACGTCATCGCTCAGCACCGCGGTCAACTGCCCCGATTTTCCATGGGGAAGGGCGAAGAACACGACATCGTGGCCGGCGAGCGCATCCGGGCTGGTCTCGGCGAGCGACAGGTGGGAAAGCGACCGCAGATGTGGCTGCACCGCCGCCAGCGGCTGGCCGGCGTTCTGATTCGCGGTGACGGTCGTCACGGTGAAATCGGGATGCGACGAGAGAAGTCTCAGCAGCTCTCCCCCGGCATAACCGCTTGCGCCTGCGACGGCGACGGAATACGACATGGTTGGCCTTTTCGGTGAGGGGGACGGTGGATGGTCCGGCGGCGCTCACGCGAATCGTTGATGCCGAAGCATCCGATCTGGCGTCAGAGCGTCGCCCTCAGTCGCTCACCGCGCGCA
>JAYVNU010000031.1:0-2354 GCA_043758345.1 Lacisediminihabitans sp. | reverse complement strand
TCCGCGCGTCCGGCTGATCGACGATCGCCTCGCCGACGCTGCCGGCACGCACGAGCACGTAATTGCGGAGGGGGTCGACACCCGGGTCGAGGGACGAGTCGCGCTCGAAATCATCGGCTTCGCGCCCTGGGTCCGCGGCCACGAGCCCGAGTGACCGCGCCGGTGCAGACGTCACGAGCAAGAGTGCCCGCTCGAGGTCGGCATCCGAGGTCCAGCCGAAGAGATATCCGGCGAGACAGGCGCGCTCGAGCGGGTCGCCTCTGCCGTAGGGCGACCAGCTGTCGCGGATGTTGTCCGATACGACGGCCACATTCAGTCCGGCTGCGAGCAGTGTCGGAACCGGAGGGATGACCCCGAGCCGGGGCAGACTCGTGTGGATGCCGACTCCGGCGGAAGCCAGCCGATCCGCGGTTACGGCCAGCGCGGCGGGCTCAAGATCGGCCAGGCAGAAGGCGTGACTCACGACGACGCGTCCAGCGAGCCCGAGGTCGGCCGTGCGTTCCGCAATCGCCGCGAGCGCCGCAGTTCCGGTCGCGCCGGGTTCGTGGAGGTGGATGTCGACCCGTGACCCGGTCTCGGCCGCTAGCGAGAAGACGACATCGAGATGCCCTGACAGATTCCCGTCGAAGTCGGTCGGATCGAGTCCCCCGACCGTGTCGGCTCCGCGCGCGATGGCGTCACGCAGCAGGCCGATGACGGAATCCTGGCGCAGGATGCCACGCTGGGGGAAGGCCACGACATCCATCGAAAGGCGGTCGCTCCACTCCTCACGAAGGGCGAGCACGGCCTCGAGATTCCGCAGGCCGGTGACATCCGTGACATCGACGTGGGAGCGGATGCCGCTGACTCCACGCGCCGACAGCCGCTCGAGCAGACGGGACGCTCGAACGGCGACGGACTCCGGATGCGCGGCGAGCGTCTGCTCCTCCACCAGCACACGATCGGCGACAGTTCCCAACCCCCGGTGAGGAATCCAGGGCGAACCGAACAGGGTCTTGTCAAGATGGACGTGCGCATCGATGAGAGGCGGGAGGGCAACCCACCCTGGAGGGTTGCGAAGAGATCTGTCGGGAAGGGAGGCACCGGGATGGGAGGCACCGGGAAGGGAGGTCACGTCGACAATGTAGCGCGGGTGATCACGTCCGCTGAGCTGTTTGAAGCAGAACGTGCGGCTGGGCCTGAGAGTCGATGCCGACAATAAAATTCCGATCCGTCCTCGCCAGCGTGCGGCTGCTGGTGGTGTCGGCGTGACCGGTGATCGAACCTTTCGGTTCTCTTGCCGGGGAATCCAGTGCCGAGGTGAGCACTGCCGCCGAAACTACCAACACGACGATCGCTACGACAACGACGATCGCCTGCGACGGACGAAAACCGAACGGAAGACGCGAGGAGGACATGGGGTAAGTAAACCGGCGGAAACCATGGAGACTGCGGCGGCTTACATTCCCCGAACACACTTCGAATAGCTGCCGAACAGGACAGTGGTGGTGTGCTGTCATGAAGAAAATTCCAGAGCCCGGCGCCGAGCATGGCGATAGTCAGCCGAACGTCGGCCAGCCTACCGACGCGGCGCTGAATGGTCCCGCCGCACCGACTGATACCGCCGCTCCGACCGAGACCGCCGCGCCGACCGTGGAAGTTCCGGCCGCGCGCCCGTCGTTCGTGCGGCGTCATCCGCTCGCTCTCGGCGCGAGCGCCGGCGTGATCGCGGTCGTTTTGATCTCCGGGCTCACCGCGTGGGGAGTGGATGTCGCGCTCGCCTCCTCCACGCGATCCGGCGTCGCCGCCGCTCCCGCCGCTCCCGTCGCACCCGTGACGCCGGCCGCGCCGAAGAAGAATCTCGACGGACGCACGCTCATCCGGGGCACCATCGCCACCGTCGGCGCGTCGTCGTGGGCGATCATCACGCGCGCCGGAAAGTCCAGCACGGTGATGATCGGCGCCGCGACGCTCTACGGAACGAAGAAGGCGCCGGGGACGGCCGGTGATTTCGTCGCCGGGGACGCGGTGGTCATCGTCGTGAAAGGTGGCGCCGCGGTACGGGTGACGGCCGCCAAGCCGGGCGCCGTGCACCCTGGCGCACCGACACCGAGCGCGACACCGAGCGCGACGCCGAACAGCTGACGCGGGCCGAAACAAGCTCGACCACCGAGAGCCACCCGGCACCCGGCATCCGGCATCCGGCATCCGGTCAGGATCGCGGCTGGGGCGACTCAGGCCGGGTCGGTGTGGAAGCGCAGCTGTGTCGGGGTCAATCCGTCTCGGGCGAGCTGTTCGACGGCATCCGCTGCGTCAGCGAGGAGGTTCGGCAGCACCTGGCGTTCCGTCGACGTGAAGTCGCGCAGCACGAAGTC